>JAUSKS010000259.1 GCA_030646595.1 Gallionellaceae bacterium
GAAGTGATTGCGCGCATCGTGGGTCAAGGTGCGTATTCCGTACTGAAATTTGAATCCGGTGCGCATCGTGTGCAGCGCGTACCCACCACCGAAACGCAGGGACGCATCCATACCTCAGCCTGCACGGTGGCGGTGCTGCCGGAAGCAGATGAAGTCAGCGATGTGATATTGAACCCTGCTGATCTGCGCATAGATACTTTCCGCGCTTCCGGCGCAGGGGGCCAGCACATCAACAAAACCGATTCCGCAGTGCGCGTCACTCATCTCCCCACCGGCACGGTAGTAGAATGTCAGGATGGCCGTTCTCAGCACAAAAACAAGGCGCAAGCACTGGCAGTATTAGCCGCGCGCATCAAGGACAAAGAAGAGCGCACAGCGCATGCCAAACAGGCAGCCGAGCGTAAATCGCTGGTGGGCAGTGGGGATCGTTCCGAGCGCATCCGCACCTACAATTTTCCGCAGGGCCGGGTCACCGATCACCGCATCAATCTCACGCTCTACAAGATGGATCACATCATGGATGGCGATATCAGCGAATTGACTGGTGCGCTGATGGCCGAGTATCAGGCAGAACAACTGGCGGCGCTGGCGGACGAGGGTAACCGCTAAATTTGCTGCGCGACATTCAAACCATTCTGCTACAGGACAGTGCGCGCCTGACCGAAACGCTAGGGCTGGATCCGGGCAGCGCCCGCATCGAAGTACAATGCCTGCTGCAACTCGTGTTAAATGTCACCCGCGCTTATCTGCCCACCCATCCTGAACGTCGCTTGAACAAGCCAGAACAAGCCCGCTATGATGAACTGCTACAGCGCCGCTTGAGCGGCGAGCCGATTGCTTACTTACTGGGTGAGCGCGAATTTTTTGGATTGGTGTTCAAAGTCACACCCGCTACGTTGATTCCGCGGCCAGAAACTGAATTGCTGGTTGAATTGGCTTTGCAGCGTATTCCTTCTTCCTCCACCCCTCTCCCCCAACCGGCTTCGCCCCCCTCGCTACGCTCTCCCCGCAAGCGGGAGAGGGTGGCCGACAGGCCGGGAGAGGGGCTGGAGAAAAGGAATTTCAGCGTATTAGATTTAGGCACAGGCAGCGGTGCAATAGCACTAGCTATCGCCCATGCGCGACCGGATGTAACAGTGCTGGCCTGCGATGCGTCCACAGCAGCACTCGAAGTGGCGCGTGACAACGCGCAAAGGCTGGGCGTGGCCAATGTAGCTTCTGTGCTCAGCGACTGGTTTCAGGCACTTGCTGAAAAGCGCTTCGACATTATTGTAGCCAACCCACCGTACGTTGCCGCAGGTGATCCACATCTAGCGCAAGGTGATGTCCGCTTTGAGCCCCTATCTGCCCTGGTTTCTGGCGGCGATGGCTTGCACGACATTCGGCACATCATCAGCACGGCTAACCATCATCTCCAAGCTGGCGGCTGGCTGTTGATAGAACATGCTTATGATCAAGCCGCACGGGTGCGTGAGTTATTGCAGCAAGCGGGATTTGACCAGGTATTCTCGGCACCTGATCTGGCTGGAATAGAGCGAGTCAGCGGCGGATGCTTGACCATAAACAGTGCGCACCAGTAAAATACCCGACTTAATTACTCAACAAAATAGAGGCGCACAATGGACGTTCAAGAACTCATCAAGCAACAAGTCAGCAGCCATCCCATCGTGTTGTACATGAAAGGCACGCCACAATTTCCGCAGTGCGGATTTTCCGCCAATGTGGTTAAGATACTCAAGACGTGCGGAGTAGCAAATATATTCACCGTTGATGTACTGACCAATCCAGAAATACGCCAAGGCATTAAGGACTATGCCAACTGGCCGACCATTCCGCAGCTTTACATCAATGGCGAATTTATCGGTGGTTCGGATATTGTGAGTGAGATGTATCAGAGCGGGGAGTTGAAGGGTTTGCTTAAGGGCTAATTCAGCCTAATGCCCATGAGTAGCCTGGGATCAATAACCCAGGGTCAGGGAGTATTTCCAATCCAGAATGAGTCTGAACGCAGGTCGGGTTAATCAGTACTTCTGCGTTCTGCCTTGCCACTTTCACTCACACCTATTTTCGATTACAACAGAAGATAGCCTGATACAGAACCAGATATTTCATTCGCTCCCTCCCTACAGAGAGGGCATCATCGCTAATTGACCATAAAAATGGTTGTGGAATACTGCCACATAAGGTTGGGGCAGGTATAGCTAAACGTCGTAGATATGGATGTTCCTGCACTAACTTAAACAAAGGAGGTTGCTATCCTTGCGCATCACGCAGTACAGTGAAACAATAATCAAGCATCAATGCTATTTCTAACAGCGGGTATCCTCTTACAATCACTAATGGAGAATCTAAAATGACTAGCTCAATATTATTTGGTATAAGCACGGCGAGAAAAAAATTACTTGTGCCATTGTTGGCATCCCTAACCCTGTTAATTACAGGGTCGCCAGCCTGGGCGGCAGGCGTAACCACCGATGTCGGGGTCGGATACAACCCAATTGCAGTCGCAGTTAACTCCATTACCAATAAGGCTTATGTTGCAAACAGCAATGATGGCACTGTTACGGTAATAGATGGCGCTACCAATAACACCAGCACGGTCACAGTTGATTTTACCCCTATTGCCATAGCACTTAACCCAGTTACCAATAAGATTTATGTTGCAAATGGCCTTTTCAATAACGTAACGGTGATAGACGGCATAACCAATAGCACCAGCACAATCGCAGCAGGAAACTGCACAGACGCTATCGCGGTTAACTCAGTCACCAATAAAATCTATGTGGCGAATTTATGCGATAGCAATACAGTCACTGTAATAGATGGCGCGACCAACAGCACTACCACAGTTGCGGTCGGTGTTACCCCTATTGCCATAGCGCTTAACCCAATCACTAACAAGATTTATGTTGCAAATGCAAATGATGGCAGTGTGACTGTAATAGATGGCGCGACCAACAGCACTACTACAGTTGCAGTCGGTGTTATCCCTATTGCCATAGCGCTTAACCCAATCACTAACAAGATTTATGTTGCAAATGCAAATGATGGCAGTGTGACTGTAATAGATGGCGCGACCAACAGCACCAGTACGATCGCGGTCGGTGTCTACCCACAGGGTATCGCAGTTAACGCAGCCACCAACAAGGTGTATACCACAATCGGTGGCGGCAACACTGTTACGGTGATAGATGGAACTAATAACAGCACCAATACGGTAGTAGTGGGCAGCTACCCATATAGAGTGGAGGTTAACCCAGTCACCGACAATATTTATGTAGGGAATTTCGACAGCAACACCGTTACAGTAATAGATGGTGCCACCAACAGAACTAGCACGATTACGCTAAATAACAATACCTTAAAGATGGGCACCAGCCCCATCGCACTTGCAGTCAACCCAGACACCAATAAAGCTTATGTGGTGAACTATATTACAACGGCAGCAAATCACCATTTCGACCGTAAAACTACCGTCACGGTGATAGACGGTACGCGGCTAAAGTGGGATTAGCCCAATAAACCATGCACTCGGTGCGCTTCAAGAGAATGGACCAGTTTGCTGCACTGCCATTTTCTTATTCGCGCCTTGTCTGGCTTGGAAGCTTGAATTTTTAGAGGTGCCCTCAAATTATTCTAAAGCGACTTTCTTGCGCGCGCTATAGCCGCTTCCACCTGCTGCGGAGCCGTGCCGCCTACATGGTTGCGGCTGGCCAAAGAACCTTCCAGCGTGAGTACCGCGTAAATATCTTGTTCGACCAGAGAGGAGAATTGTTTTAATTCTTCCAGCTTCAGGTCACTCAAGTCGCAATGCCGTTGTTCGGCAAAGCTCACTGCTCGTGCTACCGCTTCATGTGCATCGCGGAACGGCAATCCCTTCTTTACCAGATAATCCGCCAGGTCGGTGGCAGTGGCATAGCCCTGCAAGGCCGCGCTGCGCATGGCTTCCGGCTTGACGGTGATGCCGCCTATCATGTCGGCGTAAATGCGCAGTGTTTGTGTCAGCGTGTCTACCGTGTCGAATAGCGGCTCCTTGTCTTCCTGATTATCCTTGTTGTAGGCTAGCGGCTGGCCTTTCATCAGGGTCAACAGCGCCACCAGATTACCATTGACCCGGCCTGTCTTGCCGCGCACCAATTCCGGCACGTCGGGATTTTTTTTCTGTGGCATGATGGAAGAGCCGGTGCAGAAACGGTCAGCAAGATCAATGAAGCCGAAACGTGGGTTCATCCACAAAATCAATTCTTCCGACAGCCGCGATAGATGCGTCATGATAAGCGCCGCAGCCGCAGTAAATTCAATGGCGAAATCGCGATCAGAAACGGCGTCCAGCGAGTTTTTACACACGCCATCAAAGCCCAGCAATTCGGCTACCATCTCGCGCTTGATGGGATAACTGGTACCAGCCAGCGCCGCTGCCCCCAGCGGCAAACGGTTCATGCGGTGGCGGGCATCGGCCAAACGCTCGGCATCGCGCTTGAGCATTTCAAAATAAGCCATCAGGTGATGGGCAAAACTCACGGGCTGCGCAACTTGCAAATGGGTGTAGCCCGGCATGATGGTGTGCGTGTGCTGGGCAGCCAGATCAAGCAGCGCGGTTTGCATGGCTTTTATAAGCTCGCATGATTCATCTATGGCATGGCGTAAATAGAGGCGCACATCAGTCGCTACCTGGTCATTGCGCGAACGTCCGGTATGCAGGCGCTTACCTGCGTCCCCAACTAGCGCAGTAAGACGCTGTTCGATATTGAGATGCACATCCTCGAAGTCGAGTGACCAGTTAAACTCACCATTGATAATCTCCTGCTCGATCTGTGCCATGCCGCGCTGGATGTCGCTTAAATCCTGCGCCGCGATAATGCCGCAAGCTTGCAGCATCTGCGCATGCGCCAAAGAGCCTTGAATATCAACCAGCCCCAGCCTTTGGTCGAACCCGATCGAAGCGGTATAACGCTGGACCAATTCTGCCACTGGCTCGCTAAATCGTCCGGACCAGGTTTTTTTAAGTGTTTTTTTAGGTTGCATCGTCATCGTCTATTGTCCAGAATGTGGCATACCGAGGCCCCATGGCATACCCGAATATGCAAAGTATAAATCAAAATACGCCATCTGATACGCTGCCCAATTTTCGCAACCTGGGCGTTATCTTGAAAATCCTGCTCTTGGTTAACGGCCTGGGCCTGCTGGTGGTCTTTGCTCAGGCCTCATCGTGGGCGGATATTACACAGCGCATTGTAGATTTTTCTGCGCTGTGGCAACCCGCCTTGTTGCTGAATTTATTGTTGCTGTATATATTCAAGCCCGCACTGGCGCGGTTGGCCTATCCCTTGGGCGCAACGGCAGTCATAGTATTGACCATGCTGGGGACGCTGTTTATTTATTATTTCGGCGCGGCAATCTACCCGGACATAGAGCCCGGATATTTTTATTTATGGCGCAATACGCTTATAGGCGGCGCGCTTGCAGCCATGCTGTTAAGCTATTTCAAGTTGCGCACCCAGGTGCTTACCCCGTCTTTGCATGCGGCGCGCTTGCAAGCCTTGCAAGCACGTATCCGGCCCCATTTTTTATTCAATACCATTAACGCCGTGCTCGGCATTGTGCGTGCCGATCCTAAACGCGCCGAGACCGCACTGGAAGACATGGCCGATTTATTCCGCATGGCCATGGCGCATAACAGTGACCTGGTTGCCATCTCCCATGAGATAACACTTGCGCAGCAGTATCTTGCTCTGGAAAAATTACGGCTGGGTGATCGCCTCCAGATCGAATGGCTTACCCAAGATTTACCGGGAGATGCGCTGATCCCGCCGTTAATGCTACAGCCGCTGCTGGAGAATGCGGTATATCATGGTATCGAGCCGCTTACTCAGGGAGGAACGATCAACATCAAGCTCTATCGCGAGGGCAAGGAAATCCACCTGGAAGTGCGCAATCCGCGCCTGGAACAGGCTAACCGCCGCGGTAATGAGATTGCATTGACCAATATTCGTGAGCGCCTGGCCTTGCAGTTTGATGTGGAAGCGCATTATTCTGTCGAAAGTGGCAAGAATTTTTATAATGTGCATATCATGTTGCCTTATTCCAAAGAGGAACCAAGATGAGTGTAGTTGACCTGCCTCTCAGCATATTTGTGGTGGATGATGAACCTCCCGCACGACATCGCCTCAAGGACTTGCTTACCGATTGCGGCGACCAATTGTCGCTGCAACTGGTAGGGGAAGCAGGCAATGGGCGCGAGGCGCTGGATAAATTATCCGAGATTACGGCGGATGTGGTGTTGGTGGACATTCGCATGCCGCAGATGGATGGCGTTGAGCTGGCCCAGCATCTCAATAAACTACCCAAACCGCCGGTCATTATTTTCACCACTGCCTATGATGCTTATGCCATCAAGGCCTTTGACCTGCATGCCATAGACTACTTGCTCAAGCCTATCCGCCTGGGCCGGCTGTTTGAGGCGCTCACCCGCGCTCGCACCGCAGTGCCTGTGCGTACCGAAGTGTTGCAGGAGCTTACTCCGGAACCACGCAAGAATTTGTCCATACACGAACGCGGGAAAATCTATCTCATCCCGATCGAACAAGTCCTCTATCTGCGTGCCGAATTAAAGTATGTGACGGTGCGCACACTGGAACGTGAATACCTGATCGAAGAATCGTTGAGTGCGCTGGAAAAAGAATTTTCTACCCGCTTCGTGCGCATACACCGCAACTGCCTGGTGGCCAAAGAAGAGATAGGGGGATTTGAAAAAATCCCAGATGAAGACGGTGGTGAGTTACGCTGGGCGGTCAAACTCAAAGGTCTGGAAGAAAAACTGCCGATCAGCCGACGGCAGTATTTTATCGTCAAAGAGTTTAGTTAACGATTTGCTTGTGCCTGTTGCCTGACCAGCGCAGCACGTTCAGCCTGGCCGATTTTTTCATAAGCCATGGCCAGATTCATCGCTGCCTCATAATTACCCGGCTGCAGAGAAATAGCTTTCTCATAGGCAGCAATGGCGTCGTAATATTCCCCTCTTACCCA
>JAUSKS010000266.1 GCA_030646595.1 Gallionellaceae bacterium
TCATTCTGCCTTTCGCATTTTGGGGGGTCGATTCCTACAATAAGGTGTCAAATAGCGCATCATTGGCAACTGTAGATGGCGACAAGATTACCCAAGAGGAGTTTGAACAAGCTTTGCGCCAGCAACAGGGTCGGATGCGCGAAATGTTAGGCAGTAATTATGACCCGACCATGTTTGAAACGCCGGCAATGAAACGCTCTGTCCTGGAAAATCTGGTCAGCCAACGTTTGTTAATTGCCCAGGCACGGGCTGCTGGATTAACAGTGAGCAATAAGCAATTAGTCCAGACTATTGCCAGTATTGATGCATTCCAGAAAAATGGTCAGTTTGACAAGCAATTGTACGAAACAGTATTACGTAACCAGAACATGTCGCCAGAAACATTTCAAATGCGAGTAGTGCAAGAGTTGAGTACTCGCCAATTGACGGATGCTTATATGCAGAATGGTTATGCTTCGACAGCGGTTGCGGACAATCTGGTACGCTTGAATGAGCAGCAGCGGGTGGTTGCTTTGGCGCATATAACGCCGGACGGATTTATGGCCCAGGTAAAAGTGGATGAGCCATCCATACAGAGCTATTATGAAACGAATCAGAAAGAATTTCAGACGAGTGAGCAGGTACGGGTCGAATATGTCACCTTGTCGGCTGATGCCATGCAATCTCAGGTCAGTGTAGATGACGCGGAGATCAGCAAATACTACGAAGAACATCAAAATGAATTTGGTACACAAGAGCAGCGTCAGGCAGCACATATTCTGATTTCAACCTCGGCGCAGGCGTCTGATACTGACAAACAGGCGGCCAAAGCCAAAGCTGAACAAATATTGCAGCAGCTCAAGCAGGCTCCAGCAAAGTTTGCTGAACTTGCCAAACAATATTCACAGGATACTGGTTCTGCTGCCAATGGCGGAGACCTTGGCCTGTTTGGCCGGGGCATGATGGTTAAATCATTTGATGATGCTGCATTCAAACTGAAAGTGGGCGAAATCAGTGGTGTTGTGCAATCTGATTTTGGTTTTCATATAATCAAAGTACTGGCAATCAAGCCTGCACAAATTCAGTCCCTGGCTGAAGCCAGGAATGGCATTACCCAACGCTTGAAGTTACAAAAAGCCAATGATAGGTTTTCAGAGTTGGCGGAAAAATTCAGCAACATGGCCTATGAGCAGAGCGATACGCTTAAGCCTGCTGCCGAGCTTGTTAAAATGCCGATCCAGCAAAGCCCGTGGTTAAGCAAAGGATCCATGGCGATGCCACCTTGGACAGCTAATGCATTGCAAACTGTGTTTAGTGACGACGTGATAAAAAATAAACGTAACAGCACTGCAGTCGAGATTTCACCTAATACCTTGCTGGTTGCGCGCTTGCTGGAACATAAGCCAGCGAGCATACGCCCCCTGGCAGAAGTGGCAGAAATGATCCGGCAAAAGCTGTTGCGTCGGCAAGCACTGGAGCTCACCCTCAAACAAGGCAAGACGCTGCTGGCACAACTGCAACGCGGTGAAAAAGCAGGGGTGGCGTGGAAACCCGCAGTCACGGTTACCCGTGAAAAACACGCGGAATTGGATAATGATCTGATGCGTCAAGTATTCCAGGTTAACGCGACCAAATTGCCTGCCTATGTGGGCAAGGAAGATGCGCAAGGAGGATATACGCTGGCACGGGTAGAAGCAATTAAGGATATTGAGTCTGTTGAAGATACGCATCGTGCAAAATATCTACAACAATTACGCCAATCCACTGGCGATGAAATGTTCCAGTCCTATCTGGCCGATACCAAGAAGCGTGCGGACATCAAAGTGTCCGTATTTAATACCGATGAGAAAAAATAATACGGATTAACGCATGCGAAAACGCCACCCTTGCGGTGGCGTTTTGTTTTTATGCAGGGAAGAAGTATTAAGGTTCGGTCGTTCCCAGCGCAGTAGTGTTAAAGCCGCCATCCACATAAGTAATTTCGCCGGTAATACCGCTGGCTAAATCACTGCACAAAAAAGCAGCAGCATTTCCCACTTCTTCAATGGTCACGTTGCGCTTTAGCGGAGCATTTTTTTCATTGTAGTTCAGCAACCGGTTAAAGTCGGCGATGCCAGCCGCAGCCAGGGTCTTGATCGGTCCGGCAGAAATACCATTGACGCGGATGCCTTTGTTACCCAGATTCATGGCCAGATAACGCACACTGGATTCCAGGCTGGCTTTAGCCATGCCCATGACGTTGTAATGCGGCATGGTGCGCACGGCACCCAGATAACTTAAGGTTAACAGCGCAGCATTGCGTCCTTCCAACATCGGCAATGCCGCTTTAGCCATGGCTGGGAAGCTGTAAGCGCTGATGTCATGTGAAATGCGAAATGCTTCGCGGGTAAAACCTTCCAAAAATTCTCCTGCCAGCGCCTCACGTGGGGAAAAAGCGATGGAATGCAGGAAGCCATCAAATTTTTCCCAATGTTGACCAAGGTCAGCAAATAATTGTTCAATTTCGGTATCGCTGGATACATCGCAAGAAAATATCAACTCGCTGTCAAACTCCCGTGCCAATTCACTCACCCGGTCACGTATGCGTTCGCCTTGATAGGTAAAGGCTAATTCAGCGCCTTCACGGTGCATCGCTTTAGCCACGCCATAAGCGATAGAGCGATTACTGAGCATGCCGGTGATCAGTATGCGTTTATTAGACAAAAATCCCATAACATCCCTTATTTTGATAGTTAACCAGGCAGATTATAACCTTACAATCAGTACGGCGCACCGTAAGGAGCATTCGTATATAATATACATATTAAAGTTTTTATCGGAACCTGTTCACGCGATGCTGGAAATTAGTAACCTTGCCTGTAGTCGCGGAGACCATCTGCTGTTTTCCGAATTGAGCTTTACGCTTGCTGCGGGAGAGTTATTGCAGGTAGAAGGTGTCAATGGCAGCGGCAAAACCAGCTTGTTGCGTACTCTGTGCGGGTTTATGATGCCTGCCGCCGGGGAAATTCGCTGGCGCAATCAGAATATCCGTGAATTGGATGAAGCATATTATGCCGAGATGATTTATCTGGGGCATTTGAATGCGATCAAGGATGAATTGAACGCGGTGGAAAACTTGCGTATCAATGCTGGGTTGGCAGGCTGTGCAGTGGAGGAAAAAAAAATCATCGCGGCCTTGCGCCGCATGGGGCTGCGTGGCCGGGAAACTTTACCGGTTAAGGTATTGTCCCAAGGGCAACGTCGGCGCGTAGCATTGGCGCGTTTATTGTTCAGTAATGCGCCCTTATGGATACTGGATGAGCCGCTGACCGCGCTGGATGTGAGCGCGGTGGGATTGATGCAGGAGCTGATAGGTGAGCACTTGGCCCATCAAGGCATGGTGATCTACACGACGCATCAGCCGTTGGAAGTGGCTGGAATTACGACACGTCGGCTATCATTATCATGAACCGGCTGTCACTATTTGGTTTGCTGGGTTTGGTGATCCGCCGTGATTTGATTTTGGCCATGCGTCGTCGTGCGGATGTGTTGACCACCTTGATTTTTTTCGTCATGGTAGTTAGCCTGTTCCCTTTGGGAGTGGGGCCGGAACCGGATATGTTGCGTAAAATGGCAGCCGGTGTGGTATGGGTGGCGGCATTGCTGGCTTCCATGTTGTCATTGGGGCGTATGTTTTCAGCTGACTATCTGGACGGCACCTTGGAGCAGATGATGCTGGTGCCACAATCGTTGTCTATGCTGGTGTTGGGCAAGATTGTGGCGCACTGGATGGTATCCGGTTTGCCCTTGGTGTTGATGGCTCCTGTGTTGGGTCTGCAGTTTGATATGTCGGCGCAGGCTTTATGGATATTGATAGCCGGTTTATTGTTGGGCACCCCCATACTGAGCATGGTAGGGGCAGTGGGTGCGGCACTAACTCTGGGACTACGCGGTGGCGGCGTACTGGTATCATTATTAGTATTGCCGCTGTGCATCCCGGTGCTGATTTTTGGTACCGGGGCAGTGGATGCAGCAATTACCGGGATGAGTGTGGCTTCTCATTTGTTGTTATTAAGTGCATTGCTGTTGCTTGCGTTAGTATTTACCCCTTGGGTAACGGCGCAAGCCCTGCGTATTTCGATGGAATAATTTTTTGATGGAGTAAATATTGGCTATCAACTGGTTTAAATATGCTGCCCCCAGCTCTTTTTATGGGCTGATTGGCAAAATGATACCGTGGTTTGCATGGTCGTCAGGCATTCTGTTTATTATTGGCCTATATATTGGTTTCTTTGTGGCGCCGACTGATGTCCAGCAAGGTGAAGCTTATCGCATCATGTTTATCCACGTTCCCACTTCCATCCTGTCCATGTTTGTTTACCTGGTCATGGCCGGGTATGCGGCCATGGGATTGATCTTTAATACTCGCCTTTCTTCCATGATGGCTTCTGCATTGGCTCCAACTGGTGCCTTGCTTGCCTTTTTGTCGTTGTGGACTGGCGCACTATGGGGCAAGCCAATGTGGGGAGCGTGGTGGGTGTGGGATGCGCGCCTGACCTCGGAATTGGTTCTGTTATTCCTCTACCTTGGGTTTATTGCACTGCAAGCAGCCATAGATGATCCACGCCGTGCTGATCGTGCCAGTGCACTGCTGGCCATTGTAGGCTCAGTCAATGTACCCATCATTTACTTCTCAGTAAAATGGTGGAATACCTTGCATCAAGGTTCTACTGTAAAATTTAGTGGTACCAGCATGCATGTGGCTATGCAGCAGGCCATGTACACCATGTTGCTGGCCTGTTGGTTATATGTCATTGCGGTATCGCTGATACGAGTGCGCAGTATTATTTTGGAGCGGGAACGTAATACGCAATGGGTCACTGATTTGCCGGAGGTGACAAAATGAACTGGGGTGAGTTTTTTGCCATGAATGGTTACGCCCTCTATGTATGGGGGTCGTATGGAATGGCATTATTGATCTTTATTATTGAAATTATATTAGTGCGCCACCGAAAAAAGCTTGCTGTGCAGCAATTACGCTTGCTGCGGGATGCCGGAAAAGAGGAATAATATGAAACCACGCCACAAAAAATTTGCTTACATCATCGTTGCGCTGGCAACGCTCAGTGCCGCTGTCGGGTTGGTGCTATATGCACTGAAAGATAATGTCAGCTTATTCTTCACGCCAACGCAGGTATACAACAAAGAGGCTCCGCAGGGGCGCAACTTCCGCATTGGGGGTTTGGTAGAAGTAGGCAGCGTTAAACGCCAGAGCGATGGCCTGACCGTTCATTTTCTGGTGACAGACACGGTACGCAGCATGCCGGTTATATATAAAGGTATCCTGCCTGATCTGTTTAAGGAAGGGAAAGGTGTAGTGGCGCAGGGCACGATACAAGCAGATAATATATTCCATGCCGCAGAAGTATTAGCCAAACACGATGAAAACTATATGGCACCTGAAGCTGCTCGTGCGTTGGATATGGCTAGCAAGGCTCAATCGGGGGTGAGCGCTGCTCCTGTCAAGCAATAGTCTTCACTGACTTATAGAAAGCCCACAGAAGATGTGGGCTTTTTGATATGTTCAAAAATCCTGAGCAGCTACTTTAGTGGTGGGTATGGTCACGAGGGTCGATTAAATATAATTGTTCTACCCGATCTGCCGCCAAATATTCTGCTATGGTATGTAAGTTTTCCACATGTTTACTAGCTTCAGCGATAGTTTTTTGGCTGTGGCTACGTTTCAAAAAATCCAGGTAGCTGGCAGCATCTGCAATTTTTGTCGCCATTTCCAGATACGTCATCTCATCACTCCTTTATTCCTTGCCACATGAGAATATTACTTATCTAATAGTATTTGTCAATATGAATATAATATATTCATGAATAAAATGCGTGAAAAGGGAGTTAACTGATTAACTAGCTACAAATGCTTTGGAAAGAGGGGAGAAGGCGTGTTAAGTTTACTTTTGTTTCGCACCATTACGCTTGGGTTTTTCAGGTTCAGAAAACGCCTGCCCCATTTGGATCATGGCTTGTAATTGATATTCTGCAAGCGGTTCCGCAATGCGTAACAATTGCATCAACTCTGGTTTGTTAGCAATTGCCTGCAATATCTCAGTGGACGGGGTACCGCGCATTTGCCCTTTGCCAGTAGCCAGCCACTCTATTGGGCAATTAAGCGCTTTGGCAATGGTTACGATATATTTAGAACCTTGGTTGCGACCGCTTTCGAGTTGTCCAATTAAACCTTGGCTTACACCCGCTTTTTTGGCAAGCTCTTTTTGGCTAATGCCCACGGCCAGCCGCGTCATCCTGATTCTGTCGCCGAAAGTTGTCATTTGATTTAGCTTCACTGTTTCATTAGAACAGGAAAATAAATTACATTGCTATGGACAACTAAAAAAACTATAAAAGTAATGCTTGCGTTGATTATTGCGTACGGTCTAAATCAGCTGCAAGTTACTTGGGAAGGTTGAATAAGGCGGCGGCGGAAACAATATAATGAATAAATTGCTCGTGGTATCTGGCTCCCCGACCTGGACTCGAACCAGGGACCTGCGGATTAACAGTCCGTCGCTCTACCGGCTGAGCTATCAGGGAATGAAGAGGTGCGCATTATATAGATCCTGCCGATCCGGTCAACCATTAATTTACATTTTGTGTAAAAATAAC
>JAUSKS010000269.1 GCA_030646595.1 Gallionellaceae bacterium
TGCTGGCAAAATATACAACATAAACATCAGCTCAAAAAAAATCAGCCGCCGCATTTTGCCATCATTGCCTATGGTAAGCTGGGTGGGCGTGAACTGGGCTACGCCGCTGATCTCGATCTGATTTTTTTATATGATGATGCGCACCCGGATGCGGCTGAAATTTATGCCCGTCTGGCACAGCGCATTAACACTTTATTAAGCAGCTATACTTCGGCTGGTCGTTTATACGAAACAGATTTACGCCTGCGCCCCAATGGTGCCAGCGGCCTGCTGGTCAGCTCACTCGCTGCTTTCCGTGAATATCAACAGCAACATGCCTGGGTGTGGGAACATCAAGCGCTCACGCGCGCACGTTTCTGTGCCGGTGAGCAAAACATCGGCCAGCAATTTTCCATCATCCGCAATGAAGTCCTGTGTCAGGCGCGCGAATTAAATGCGCTGCGCCAGGAAATTGTCACCATGCGCCAAAAAATGCTGGCTGCCCATCCCAACCACAGCGGCTTGTTCGACATCAAGCATGATCGTGGCGGTATGGTGGATATAGAATTCATGGTGCAGTTTATGGTGCTGGCCTATGCCCATACCTACCCTGACTTGACCACCAACAGCGGTAACCTGGCATTGCTGAAACGCGCGGGTGAGCTGGGTCTGATAGAGGCTGAAACAGTAACAGTAATCAGCTCGCTGTACCGCGACCTACGCACCCTGCAACACCGCATGCGGCTCAACAACATAACGCCAAGCCGAATTTCGCCCAACGAAATTGACACGACGCCGGTAAAGGTATTGTGGGAAGCGCTGCTTAAATAATGGATCACAGGGCAGTCCCGCCCGTATCCAGGCGTCCCGCGATCCAGCTAGGAGCGCCTACCTGCCAGCAATAAGAACGCCATACCCTAAAGCTAGCCCTCCATATAAAAATGCCCTACACAAGCATCCGGTCACAGTTATGTCGGTTTACGTAGCTCCGCTTGGTGTCCCAAGCGAGTCGCAGCGCCGATACCTAGACCAGCCACCGCCACCTTGCGCTTGTGAGCCTTGGCCCATGAGGGATAGAAAAATAAATAATAGCCAGACAGGCTCAACCAGAGCAGAGCAAGTCCGGTCACAGTCATGACAATCAGCTTGGCTGTCACGCCGAATACGGCAAAGCTATGAAGATCGGTCCACAATTGATCGCCACGCAGACCATCATTGAGAATGACACCCGTCATGGCATCAACCTGTATCTCGCGCGGTGACTGCCAGACACTGGATTGCTCGAGACGCACTTTGTACATGCGCTTGGATGGGCGCAACTCAATACGGTTGATCTGCTTCAATGTCGGAGCTTCTGGAAGCTGTAAAGCGAGAATGATTTCTGCGACCCGCGCCGGGGGAATCACCGCCGTGATGTCACCCTCTACCCCAGAACGACCGGGGGGTTGGAGGTAATCCAATTTATCCTTAAAGGCAACAAAGCCACCGGTGACAGACAACACCACCACAACCAAGGCGAGCAACACCCCCACCCATTTATGCAGCCGGCGCGAAAAGCGGGCAAAGCGGACGGGCCATGCCGCCCGCTTGGCGCGGCTCGACACGAGCGGCGTAGCTAGCTGCTGCCCACGATCCGCAGCATCAGCACTTTTCTGGTTAGAACGTGGCAATCCTGGCCTTCCTTTCTACTCGGGATAAAATTGAAACATCCATCCATTTACTCTCGTGGATATCAATATAATCATGTTATTAATTATCTTCTGCCTGCTGATCCGGCCCCGTGAAATATTAACTCTATTCGATCTGGCCCTTCAACTTCGTTCATGGCTAAATGCCATCTGTGGGAGCCCAGCCCCCTCTCGATGACTCGCTTAAAACGGGCTTACTATACATAACGACATAAATCTACTGCGCGGCTGTGGGGCGGGGTCGGGCGGTAGATTTATGTCGCTATGTATAAAACACTATCGATCTGCCTTGAATGAGTAGAACTCAATGTGCGCCAATAATCCGCTGCTCTGTGAACTCATAATCAGCCTTGCAATCAGCGGACGGATCACCCTTTAGAACTGTGTAGCGCACCTTATCTTGATTCAGTAAGACATAGTTGTAGCCATTCGGCGTTGGAGCTCCCAGCGTCTTTGCATAGTACTCACTGGCCTTCACCCACCAAATGCCACGCTCGCGGCCAACCTCCTTAGTCTTGTTTGAATCGGTATATCGGATAATTTCAAACTTACCTCCATAAGTGCGAGTTATCTCCCAAGCTTGAAAAGAACATTTGCTTTCAGCGCTTCGTTGACCTTGCCAAACTCCGACCAAGCGTTTATCAAGATCGGCGGCATATGACAGGGATGCGGCAAAGAGCAGTATCGCTGCAAATGCTAGCGTGTGGGTTGTAGTGTTACGCATATATTCTCCTTGAGTTCCAATGCTCAAATTGCTTTGGCACTTGGATAGCGTTTAGGGTAGGGCTGGGCGTCCGTTACATTAATTCCCGATAGAATATCACTATGGTGGCTTTATCCTCGCCTCCCAGCAGCCTGTCGATCTTCCCATTACATCCACCGATTACCTATTAAAATTTCCTTCAGCATGGTAAAAGTGGTAACTATACGGCGCTTTACTACCACAACCTGCGGTATAGACAATTACCACAGTACACAAAAATCGAGAGGCGTGGGTTAACCACGGCCTCTCGATGACTCGTTTAAAACGGACTTTATCGTCGAGCTGTCTTGAATGTCGGCGAAGTAGCGCCTGTGCTGCTTCCCCCTGCGTTAGTACACTTCACCCTGAAAGCGTAAGTGGTTGCGCTAGACAATCCAGTAATTTCCTGCGTGACCGCGTACGAGGTCGAAGACGCTAGGAAAGACTGGGTTGCAGTGGTGGTAATGGTCGTAGATGCTTTAGTTTTCCAATACTCAAACACCGCCGTCCCCGCATTCCCATTAAAATCACAAGTGCCATTCAAGGTAGCGCTGGTTTGTGCGACCGAACTGGCTGTTCCCGTGGTAGCAACTGGTGGGGCAGGGGTAACGGGTATGGTGACCAACGATGAAAGGGTATTATTATTTTCGTTACTTTCCGGGATCTCGGTGTAACAGTCGGAAAAGGCTCCCAGATAGTAGTTCCCCGCTGCCACTGACGCAGGAATTTTGCCAGTGAAACTTGTGGCATCGCTGGCACCCGCTTCAAGCCCCGTTGTGCGCTCGCCCAGATAAACATCCCAATAGGTAATTGTGGTATCTGTGGACAGGTAATAGCACACACGAGAATCATTAGTGCTGCCGATCCCGTTGTTTTTCACGGTGCTATTAATAGTGATGTTGGTACCACCCATACCGCTGGATGGCCCACTGATCGGGGATACCATCACTATATCCGGACCAGCGCTAATGCTGATGGGAAGGGCGCTTGATGAAGCCAGTGTGTTATTGCTCTCATTGCTCTCTGGAACCTTACCGTTGTAGTCTGCAATGGCCCCCAGATAGTAATTCCCCGCAGCTATCCAAACTGGAATCATGGGGCTGGCACTGCCCGTATTGTTGTTTCCTGCTGCCAGGCTAGTGAGCGTACGACTGCCAATCAAGGTGTCTGCAGTCGTAATTACGTTATCCGTGGATAGGTAATAGCCCACATTGAATTCCCCTGCGTTGCCAGTCCCACTGTTGCTCACCGTGTCTGACAGAGTGATGTTGGTTCCCGTTGCAGCAGCCGACGGTCCCGTGAAGGACGCCAGCATGGTCAAGTCTTGCCCAGCAGTCACTGGTGTAGTGAAGTTGCTGATTTTTGCGGTGTAAGCTACGCGACCCAGTGTATTGTAGGGTGCTCCGCTAGGGAGCCACTGGGACCACCAGGGCCAGGCACCGTCATTGGTAGACTCTACCCAGATATAGTCCCCGCCAGAGGACGTGGTTTGTTGGCTGACACGAATGTTCGGGGAAAAAGTAAGTCCGCCATCAGTGGAATAAGCATAGTAGAGGTCTGCGTAATGTGTGTGCGATGAATCAATATTGCAGTCGTTCTTATAAGGATCGTTTCTGCGATCATACCAAACAATATCAATCCGGCCATTGGGTGCCACATTAATATTGGAAAGGTATTGCGGCGTAGCTCCGCCACAGATAGCAGCCGCTGGATCGTCGTTTATTTTGAGCGAGGCACTCCAAGTATTGCCGCCATCGGTTGATCGCCGAAATAGCACATCGCCACCATCTTCAGCGCCATCACCGTAAGCGGCATACAGATTTCCTTTATACGCACTGGTTGCGCTTCCATCCACCATAAAACCGCGCCAACCCCAATTGCCCCAGCCATAGTACGTAGTTCCCGTAATAGAAAAGGAGCCTTTTTGGGTAAATGTCTGGCCGCCATCTGTTGAAACATGAACGGGGCTAGCGCCGAAATAGATTTCCCCATTCGGGCCGGTCGCCATGAGTCCACCTTGACAAATCGCCCGAGTGGTAAACGTCGCGCCGCCATCCGTGGATTTGGCAAAAATGGTGCCACAACCCGGTGCTGACGGTGAAGAACCGGCAAAATGCACGTAGATGGGGTTGGGCGTCACGCCGGCACGTTTATCAATGGTGATCTTGGGGCCATCACCTAAGGTGATAAGATTGCCATTGACATCTTGTGTCAAGGGCGTGCTGGGCGTTGTATCCGTCATTAATGCAATGGCGGTGGCAATTGTGTAATTTTTTCCACCATCGGTTGATTTATAGAGAATCATGCCGTGTGTGCCAGGAAATTTCCCTGCGTTTCTTGTCCAACTGATCACATAAGCATTGCCTTGAAGGTCAAAGTCAATCTCCGGATCTACCAGAGCCTTATTCCCTGTGTTGCCATCAATTGTAGCGGTTGCCCAAGTGGTGCCACCATCAAGAGAATAATAAGCTCCTCCCTGAGATGCCGACGGAGTCGACTGATCACGCGTATCAATACCCGTAGCAACTAAATTGTTGGGATTGATCGGGTTGACTGCGATGACCCCTTCCCCATACTGATAACCAGCGATTTGAGCCGGGGTGCCAACCGTTGCCTGAGCATTTGAAAAACCGTAACCAAAATATAGTATCGCTGAGAAAAGCAACGAGAAGATACGCAGTCCCTTTTTAAGATTTTGTAGTACACCATTTACTTTGTTAATGAAGCACATAATTCCCTCCTCAAATTGATAAACGACCTGATAACCCAAAGAATTACTGCGAGGCGTGATGAATTCTTGATAATCCTTGAAAATATCTTTTAAAAGCCTTTCGTGAAGATACACAATAAATTTTCCGATGTCTCCCCCCTACCCAGGGGGGAAATCACCATTATTTTTGCATAAACTGGAAAAATGGACGCTACCCTTTTCCGTTGCTAACAGCGGCAACCTGACATTCGTCTGATTATCCGTGGTCGAGTTATTATCATAATGCGTTGGGTCAGCCAAATGAATTGGTGACCCCGCATCTTGAGTACCAGCGTTTGGGCAAGACAGATCAAGAGCGTCAGGCGGCATACCGCCAGTTGTTTAAATATCGCATTT
>JAUSKS010000270.1 GCA_030646595.1 Gallionellaceae bacterium
GGGCGATAGAATAACTGATCAACTCATGCGGGCCAATGTTTAAACGCTTGAGAATTGCAGCAGTCAGATCATCTTCATGATGATCGAGCGGGAGCTTAACTTCAGTTAATCGTAACATGCGTGGTGGGAGAAAATCCCGTATTTCCGGTTATGGTTTATTTTGCAACAGCGTTTCAAATTCTTCCGGCGGTAGCGCTTTGGAAAAGAAATGTCCTTGACCATAATCGCAGCCAGCAGCAGCCAGCAGGCTACGCTGCTCGTTATTTTCAACACCTTCGGCGATTACACGCAAGCCCAATTTGTGCGCCATGACAATAATGGCTTCGCACAAAGCCATATCATCAGAACCGGGGGCCAGATTATGCAGGAAAGATTGGTCTATCTTGAGATAATCAATATGAAATTTCTTGAGGTAGGACAGCGAAGAATAGCCTGTGCCAAAATCATCCAGCGACACCTCAATACCGGCATCGCGAAAATCCAGTAGCTGGTCAGTCACCGCCACACTGGCATCGAGCAACAAGCCTTCTGTAATTTCTACTACGATGCTTTGCCCTGGCAGCCCCATTTTTTGTAAATGATCTAACCATAACGCAGGAGTATGGTGATCACTATGTAACTGGGCGGGAGAAAGATTAACGCTAATCTGGAAGTCAGTATGATGGGACCCTCGCCACTGTGCTGCCTGTTGGGCTGCTTCACGAAATACCCAATTGCCTATATCTACTATCATGCCAGTCTCTTCGGCCAGAGGAATAAAATCAGTCGGGCTGATGAGGCCGCGGGTCGGGTGTTGCCAATGGATCAACGCTTCTGCTTTGTAGACGTGACCCGTGGCAAGTTCCACTATGGGCTGATAATAAACATGGAGCTGATGATCAGCCAAGGCCCCACGCAAATCGCTGGCCAAACGCATCCGCCTTTGCGCGGCTTCCTGCATAACCGCAGTAAAGTAACTGAAGCGGTTGCGCCCCTGGCTTTTAGCGGCATACATTGCCTGATCAGCATTCTGTAGCAGGATATCTACATCAGTGGAGTCTGTAGGATAAAGCGTAATACCTATACTGGCAGAGATATAAGCAGCTTCGTTGCCCAACTGAAAGGGCAGAGCAAATTTATGCAGAATATCCTGGGCAGTACGTTCCACGCTGCCTGGGCTTTCCACTTTGCCCAGCAGGATAGTGAATTCATCGCCCCCCATGCGCGCCACAGTGTCGGCTTCGCTGACACAACCGCTTAAACGCTGCGCCACTTGTTTGAGCAACAAGTCGCCCATATCATGTCCCAAAGTGTCATTAATGTCGCGAAAATTATCGATATCCAGGAACATCACAGCCAGTTGTAAATTATTGCGATTAGCCAGTTTTATTTCCTGTGCCAAGCGGTCACGCAGCAGGCGGCGGTTGGGGAGCAGAGTGAGGGGGTCAAAATTGGCCTGATATTCCATGGCAAATTTCTGGTGTTCCATCTGGGCGTAAGTATCATGCAGGTCTTTGGTACTATCACGCAGCCGGAAAAATGAGTAAGCAGCATAAGAAAACAACAGAAACGCGGCCAGGAAAATTATAAAATTGTAATAATTGGCTGTCTGAAAAGCGGTGTTAAATGATTTTTCATAGACGAAAATTAAATTACGGATCAGATCTTGCGTAGTGATGGAAGTTATTTCCTGTACCATCTGGGTGGTTTTATTTTCGTACGCCACTATGTATTTTGCATGCTGCAGTAGAGATTGAATATTTTCTAGTAGATGTTCAGGGTAAGCAGCGGCCTCGATTTTACGAATGTCGTTTTCTACCAGGACCGTACTCTCGCTGTGTCCCATATGCTGTAACAGCAAGTCGTGCATCAAAGATTGCAGATTATTCTGGAGTGTTCGATTGGAGGGGTATTCGCGCTGGATGTCTTCGATTAGACGAGGAAAATAATAGAAAGAATTTTTAAGCACGGCATTGTAGGATTTAAACCGGTCTATCATATCTATTTTTTGCGCTACAGCCGAGTCTAGTTGTTCAAATGCCTGATCAATTTCCTTGTCGCCCTTATGAAAAATGGCATTTTCGCCAACTTTTATTTCGCTTTGCAGCCGTACTAACTCTTTAACTGCCAGCACCATGCCATCGTAATTGCTTTGTAGCCGATACCTGAGCTTCAGGGTGAGTAAATCAATTTCAGAATTCATGCTTTGCAGCTTGTACAGATTGGAAAGTATTTCGTGGTGAGTAATGGGGTCTGGTGCCCGTGCTTTTAAAAAAAGCATAATAAGCAGCGGGCTTATTAGCAGAACGACCATAATTTGTTTGATATTTTTCATAATGGCCGACCGTCATATTCTCCGGTCAGGGTGCGCAGAAAGGCAACAATTTTTGCGACATCCTCGGCTGGTATGGCAATACCGAGTTGATATTTGCCCATGATAAGGACCACCTGTTCCAGGTTCCTGGCTGTGCCATCATGCAAATAAGGCGCAGTCAGCGCAATATTGCGCAGGCTGGGAACCTTGAATTTATGCAAGTCTTCGGGGTTGCCGGTGATGGAGTAGTGCCCCAGATCGGCGTCAGTGACATTGCCCCGATCCTTGAAATAATCCCGCATGACGCCTAATTTTTCATAAAGATTACCGCCTATGTTTATGCCTTGATGGCAGGAAATGCAGCCGTAATTTTTAAAATTGACATAGCCGGATAATTCATAGGGCGTAATAGCATGAGCATCTCCTTTCAAAAATTTATCGAAACGAGAATTGGGGGTAATCAATGAACTGACAAAGGTTGCAATGGAATCTGCAATATTTTCTGGCGTAATTCCGCTGCTATAAATTTTATTAAAGATGGTTACATACGCTGGATCATGCTTGAGTTTGGCTATCACTTCATTCCAGTTTGAGCCCATTTCCACTGGGTTATGTATGGGTCCCGCAACCTGCTCTTGCAGGGTGGCAGCACGGCCATTCCAGAACTGGCGGAAATTAAATACGCTATTGTAAACAGTGGGCGTATTAATTTGGGCGAGCTGACCTTTAATGCCGCCGGAAAGTTTAGTGCCATCAACCCCGCCGTGCTCTAATTGATGGCAACTGGAACACGCAATTGTATTGTCGTGGGATAAGCGGGGTTCATGAAAAAGCATTTTTCCCAGCGTTATTTTTCTGGAATCCAGGTCAGGGATGGTATCGGGCAGCGGAGAAATGGCACCGGAGGAAACTGAAAAATCAGCCAGATATTTTTTAGGTGGCGAGGGTTGTCGATATTCCGGCCACAACACCCATGCCAATAAAACAATCGCACCAAAATAGGCCAGCAGTATCGCCGTAGTTCTATCAGTCAAGCGTAAATAAAATTTATTTTTAAATTCCATTAGGGGCACTATTTTTTCCGTAGAAAAAATACATATTTTTCATTTTCCAAGGTGGAAAACAATAATACATTTCCGGTCTGATTAGCAAAGGCTTGAATGTCTTTTACTGCATTACTGTCTGTGGAGATGACTTTAAGTACTTGCCCGGAGAGCATGTCGGCCAAGGATTTTTTGGTTTTTAGGATAGGCAGCGGGCAGGACAACCCTGTGGCATCCAGTTCCTTGCTAAAATGCATCCTGAATCTCCGGATTAATGTTGGGGCAGGCAGGGACTGTCATCCCAGTAATCATAAAATATTATCATATGGGTCAGGAATTATGTCTGTTATTGTAGTTGCTGCATTATATAAATTTGCCAAGCTTCCGGATTATCGAGAGCTACAAAGTGGTCTGCTGGATTTTTGTGTCGCTCAAGGTCTCAATGGCACCATTCTACTCGCTAGCGAAGGGATCAACGGAACTGTTGCAGGAACACGGGAAGCGATAGATGCTTTGATTGCATTTCTGCGCACAGATAAGCGCTTGGCTGACATTGATCATAAGGAATCCTATAGCGAAAAAATGCCTTTTGACCGCATGAAAGTTCGCCTGAAAAAAGAAATTGTCACATTGGGCGTGGCGGGGGTAGACCCCAACGAAAAGGTCGGTAGGTATGTGAATGCAGAAGATTGGAATGCGCTGATTGCCGATCCTGATGTCATACTGATTGATACCCGCAACGGGTATGAATATGACATTGGCACCTTTCAGGGCGCGGTGGATCCGCATACCTCCACCTTCCGCCAGTTTCCCGATTACGTCAAAAAAAATCTCGATCCAGCCCGGCATAAAAAAATAGCCATGTTTTGCACCGGTGGTATTCGTTGTGAAAAAGCCAGTTCATTTATGCTGGAGCAGGGATTCGAGGAGGTTTACCATTTGCGCGGAGGGATTTTGAAATATCTGGAAACGGTACCCGCTGAACAGAGTAAGTGGCAAGGCGAATGTTTTGTATTTGATCAGCGCATTTCAGTGGGGCAAGGGCTGGTAGTGGGGACGCATGAGCAATGTTATGGCTGCCGTCATCCTGTTTCGCCAGATGACAAAGCCTCTGCCGAATATCAAATAGGCATATCCTGCCCGCACTGCTTTGACAGCCTGAGCGAAAAAACCCGCGCACGGGTAACGGAGCGGCAAAAACAAAATGAACTGGCCCTGAAACGCGGCCAGGCACATATTGGGGTGACGCAGAAACGGACGGGGCAAAGCGAGGGTTGAAAATTTAGCTACGCGGGAGGCTATAATCAAGCGGCAGATAAAGCATCCCGGCCTCCCTTAAGAATTTTTGTAATTAATTTATGGAATATAAAATGAACCCCCACCTTTCCACCCGCATACAGCGACTCCTGCCGCTGGCCCTTATGGTTATCTGCACGGCAATTGCCCTTGGTGCTTATCTTCAAGCGCTGCATTACCCCTTTTCTTCGGATGATGATGGTTACCTGACAGACAATTCCAGGCTGCTAGGTTTGCCCTTTTTGCAATTGTGGCGGCTTTTTACCGAGCCATACAATTCTGCTTTTGAATTTCTTCCGCTACGAGAACTTTCCTACTGGTTCGACCTTAATCTGTTCGGCCTGACCCCTGCCGCATTTCGAATCCATAATATTGTTTTATATCTGCTGAGCTTGCCGCTGGTTTATGGCGCAACATTAGGCATATGGCGCTATTTCCGCCCAGTCGATATTTCCGGCGCACCATGGGCTGCAGCAGCAGTCACTGCGTTATTTGCGTTACACCCCACTTTAGTGGAGCCGGTGGTGTGGATAAGTGGGCGCAAATACATGCTACCCAATTTCTTCTCATTGCTTGCGTTATGGTTTGCACTCAACGTCAAGCGAGACCACGGATTTTTTGCACCTTATGCTGCTGCAGCCTTGGGCGCATTTTTGGCAGTGATGCTATCCAAGGCAACCTATGTTCCGGTGGCAGCGATTATCACATTGCTTTGGGTATTGTTCTGGCGTGACCTTCCGGCATCCCGCAGACATCCTGTGCTACTGTTGTGGCCTGGGGCAATCTTGCTGTTGGCGGCAATTTTTACGCTAATATTTATTGCAAATGGTGGCGGGCTTGCTGGAATGAAAAAAATTCCTTTTTATTTTGGAATTGAGACTCTCACGCGTACACTGGCAGTACTGGGTTGGCTGGCCCGCCTCGCCATTAGCCCAGAAAACCGTCATTTCTTTTATCCGATTTTTGGAGAAGGATTTTCGGCCATGGTCGCTGTGGGGGCGGTGACTGTGGTTGCTGCCGGGTGGGGTGCCCTAGCAATGTTGCGCCATCGATCCCTTGAAGGATTTGCTGCGGTCGTTTTTTTACTGCTCTGCCTGCCTTACCTTCATCTGGTTCCTTATTCCCCGCCTTCACTTATTTCGGACCGTTTTTTGTCTCTTGCGGTGTGGCCAGCTACGCTGCTACTGGTCGCCCTTACCTGGCGATTGAAGCCCGTACCCCGCATAGTTTTATTACTGGTGGTCGCATTA
>JAUSKS010000271.1 GCA_030646595.1 Gallionellaceae bacterium
AGGGGCTAGGGGAGAGGGTTTGCACCATGGGATAAAAATTCAACTGCGTTTTTTAGGTTTATAAATTGATGGAAAATCCAAAATGCTGTTTAAACAAGTCAGCCAGCTCAACGCGCGTGGGCCTGTGGTTCTGCCCGCCACGACTGGCTATTTTCAAGGAGCCTAGCAGTGAAGCAAGGCGTCCCGTGGTATCCCAATCCCAGCCCTGTTGTATACCATGCAGCAGTCCGGCGCGATAGGCGTCGCCGCATCCGGTCGGATCAAGCACTGCTTGCGGCTGTGGCGTGGGGATACTGATTTCTTTGCCATCGGCATAAATAAGTGAGCCTTGCGCGCCCAGCGTAATGATAAAAGCACGCTTGCCTTTGGATAGCGCCGTGATGGTTTTACCGGTTTTGTCCTGCAATAATTTGGCTTCGTAATCATTCACCGTGACGTAATCGGCTTGTTCAACAAAACGCAGCAATTCTTCGCCATTGAACATGGGCATGCCTTGGCCGGGGTCAAACACGAAAGGAATGCCGGCGGCATGAAATTCCTGCGCGTGCTGCAACATGCCGCTGCGTCCGTCTGGCGAAACAATGCCCAGTGTCACACCCTGCGCCTCTGCCACATGAAGCTGCTCCGAGAACGACATTGCACCCGGATGAAAGGCAGTGATCTGGTTATCATCCAGGTCGGTGGTAATAAATGCCTGACCGGTAAAACTTTCTGGCACGGGGCGGATATGCTGTTGCGATAAACCCAGCTTTTCCAGGCGCGCCGCATAGGGGCCAAAATCTTCGCCTACTGTGGCCATGATCAGCGGGCTACCGCCCAGCAATTTCAAGTTATAAGCAATGTTGCCTGCACAGCCGCCAAACTCGCGCCGCATTTGCGGCACCAGAAAAGCCACGTTCAGAATATGTATCTGCTCCGGCAAAATGTGTTTTTTGAATTGATCGGGAAACACCATGATGGTGTCGTAGGCCAGGGAACCGCAGATTAATGTGTGCATTGGATTGCGTGGTTAAACGATAAGGAGGGGAATTATAGCGGTACTACTGGCGCTGTAGCCACTCTATCAGCGCATCTTGTGCCGGTTGCCCGGCAGCGGCATTGGCATGGTTGATTAGGAACACCATCACCCATTGCTTGCCACTACGTGATTGCACATAACCGGCCACGGATTTTATGCCTTCCAGCGAACCGGTTTTGAGATGAGCCTGATTGAGCATCGCGCTGCCGTTAAGCCGTTTTTTCAACGTGCCATCTACCCCGGCTATGGGTAATGAAGCAGTGAATTCTGCCGCGAATGGACTGTGTTGCGCGCTTTGTAACAGCAAGGCCAGGTTATGTGGACTAATGCGTTCATAGCGGGACAGGCCAGCACCGTTTTCCAGCACCAGTTCCGGAAAATTTAATTTTTTCTGCGCCAGCCATTTATACAGCACGAGCTTGCTGCGTGCCACGCTGGCAGGTTCTTCATTGCCACCCAGGCTCAAAAATAATTGACGCGCCATGACATTGTTGCTGAATTTATTGATGTCACGAATTAACTCGCCCAGCGGCTGGGAATGATGAACAGAAAAAAAGGTTGCACTGGCAGGGACGCCCCCTTCGACCATCTCGCCTTGCAGTGTGCCGCCCATTTCCTGCCACAGCGCACGAAAAACGGAATATAAATAACGAGGGGGCGGTATCAGACAGACGTTTTGCTCGCATTCCCCACACTGAGCCGGAAAGCTACCTTGCAGCAATATGGTGTCGTCTTGCAATTGCGCTGAAACGGTATCGTTCCAATTACTGCAACTCGCTAGTACATTGGCATCAGCAGCAGCCGAGGCCGGCGTGATGCGATTATCCAGTTTGATGCCTGCCAGTTCCGGTTCGCTGATAACGCGAATTTGCTCACCGTCCGGAATAAACCGCAGATGCACGGCATTAAAATTTAGCAGCAAGGCATCCGACCCCACGTTGTAGGGACGTATCGGTTCGTTATCGAACACTGCCGGGTCATGCGGCACAGGTTCAAAGGCGCTGCGATCCAGCACCAGATTACCCTGTATCTCGCGCAGACCCCGGCTGCGCAATTCGCGCAGCCATAACCAGAATTGTTCCACGGTAAATTTGGGATCGCCATATCCTTTCAATATCAGATCGCCATGTAATACACCTTGCTCCATCTGACCATTCAAATAAGCCTCGGTCTTCCAGGTGTGGGCTGGGCCGAGCAGTTCCAGCCCGGCATAGGTGGTCAGCAGCTTCATGGTTGAAGCGGGGTTCATCGCGTTATTGCTATGCACACTGATGAGCGGAGTACGCGTTTTGATTTCGCGTACTTCAATGCCAACGCTGCTCAAGGGAATGTGCGCCTGTTGCAGCGCTTTCACTACCGGGCGTGGCAAGGGAGCAGCGTGGGCGCTGGCGAGTAAGCCACAGAAAAATAGAGTAGAAAGAAATTTCATAACGCTCTCGATTCAGTAAGATGCTCAACAATTTTAAAGGTGCGCGCCACCAGCATATCCATTTCCGGCTCGCTGATCACATAGGGTGGCATAAAATAAACCGTGTGGCCCATGGGGCGCAGCAACAGCTCCTGTTCCAGTGCCAAAGTAAAGCAGCGTTGGGCAAAGTCGGCATGTGGGCTATCCACTTCAAAAGCCCAGATCATGCCGCTGTTGCGGAAATTTTTTACCTGGCGATGCTGGCTTAAAGGTAAGGCAACACGATTCAGGTAGGCTGCTTTGTTGCGGTTATTGGCCAACACATCATCTTGCACAAAAATATCCAGCGTCGCCAATGCTGCGCGACAAGCCAGCGGGTTGCCGGTGTAGGAATGGGAATGTAAAAATCCGCGCTTGATTTCATCGGCATAAAACGCTTGATAGATTTCATCGCGAGTCATTACCACCGACAAAGGTAAATAGCCGCCGCTCAAGCCTTTGGATAGCAGTAAAAAATCGGGTCTTATCCCCTCTCCCTTGGGGAGAGCGAAGCGAGGGGCTGGGGAAGGGGAGAGGGTTGCGGAAAAGTCGGCCCCCAACCCCACCCACACCCCC
>JAUSKS010000281.1 GCA_030646595.1 Gallionellaceae bacterium
CGGGGTATTGGGTAGGGTGGATAAAACGCCGAAGGCGTGTATCCACCGTCTGTTTCGGTGGATTCGCGCTACGCGCTTAATCCACCCTACGAAAAATACTACGCCGCAAGCAGCGGGGAATTCAACCCGAAGAGATTAAAAAGGAAAAGCAACATGGGCAAAATTACCGCCATTCTGCAAGCCGCACAACAGCGTGCCAAGGAAATGAACCTGTCCTACGAGGGGGCACTGTATCCCGGCGAGGCTTATGAAATTCTGCAATCCGCGCCCGGCGCCAAACTGGTGGATGTGCGTACCCGCGCCGAGCTGGATTGGGTTGGGCGTGCACCCAACGCCGTGGAAATCGAATGGGCAACCTATCCGGGCATGAGGCAAAACCCGCATTTCATTGCCCAGCTCGAGCAGCAAATAGATAAGGAAGCGCTGGTGATATTCATCTGTCGCAGCGGAGTGCGCTCCAATGCTGCCGCCGCTCTCGCTACGCGATCCGGCTATAGCGATTGCTACAATGTGCTGGAAGGTTTTGAGGGCGAGAAGAATGCAGAGGGGCACCGCAACACGCTGGGCGGATGGCGCGTGTCCGAATTGCCTTGGGAGCAAGGCTGATCGCGGCATCATGAAAGGCATAGCGATGCCAGTGCTCATGCCAGATTTCACCTTCACGTTCAGGCAGGAAGCGTTCGCCAGTGAAGGAAAGGGGTTCAGTCACGAATTCAGACCATATTCAAAGCGGCGAATTATACATGCCGCATGCCTGGCCTGCCTCATATCAGGCTGATGCGCGCTACTGCTTTTCCGCCAGCGGGCCAACATGAACATCATCGACCCAGACGCGGCCATCACCCGCCAAGGTCAACACAACCTCAAGATGAGTCGTCTCTTTCGGAAGCATGGCGCGCAGGCTCACGATTTGCCAATCCGCCTCGCCCATGAATTGACCCTGTGTTTTCACGATTTTCAACTCGCGCCCCATCTGCCTGATTTTCAGCATCAGGGAAAAACCCAGCGCTGTGACGCCTTGCATCTTCAACCGGGCGGATAGCTCAACTTCCTGCCCGGCCAGTCCTTCGGCGCGAAAAAGCTGAATTGCCCCGCCCCGTTCCGGCTTGCCGGTATTTTCGGTCACCAGGCTGTGCTTGCCGCTGAACGCCTGGCTTTGATCAGGTTCGGTGCGGTAGCTGTTCCCGGCATGCACCACGGCAGTCCAGCCGGTCAGTTTCCCTGACACACCGGCCTCCTCGAACCCCGGGTTGGAAAGATCAAATTTCAGCTGCTTATAGTCATTGAATATTTGAGGAAGCAAAACACAAAGATAAATTTAGCTTTCTTGAAGTCTCTGTTGCAGGGGTGACGGCACTTCTCCCCGTCGCTTTCGCATATTGGATACTGACTGTCATATGGCACCGGGTTCCAGGGGGAAAATGGTGGGTAAAGGGGCGGCTAATTTACAGTGGCATTTTGCTAATTCTCAAGAGCGAACTAATTCGAGCGCCGATTATGGGGATAGTTATGGGCGTTCCTCCTTGGTTGGATGATGTTCGCCTCCTGCTGCGCCAGCCATTCGTAAAAGCCTTTGCCGGCCGCCGAACGGATGCCATTCAGGTTGATGGTGATGATGCGCATGAAAGTTTCCGGCAAGAGAGGACGCGCCATTATAATGACGGTCGTCGCCTCAACCCATGTCGATTACCATGTTCAATTTCAGGCAGGATTTCATCCGTTTTGCCGTGCAGCAGGAAGTATTACGCTTCGGCGAATTTCAGACCAAGGCCGGGCGGTTGTCGCCGTATTTTTTTAATGCCGGATTGTTCAATGATGGCGCGTCATTAAGGAACCTGTCGCAGTTCTATGCGCAGGCCATTCTTGCTTCTGAATTGCAATTTGACATGTTGTTTGGCCCTGCCTACAAAGGCATCCCGCTCGTGGCGGGAACGGCTATCGCGCTGGCCGAGCAGGGGCGCAATGTTCCGTATTGTTTCAATCGCAAGGAAGCCAAGGATCATGGCGAGGGTGGCTTGACGGTGGGCGCCGCATTAAAAAACCGGGTGCTGATCGTTGATGATGTTATCTCCGCCGGCACGTCGGTGCGCGAATCCATCGAGTTGATTCGAGCGGCCGGCGCGGAACCTTGCGGCGTGGTGATTGCGCTGGATCGCCTGGAGCGCGGGCAGGGTGAACTTTCCGCCGCACAGGAAGTGCAACGCAACTATGGCATTCCGGTGGTGTCCATTGCCACGCTGGACGACTTGCTCGGCTATTTGCGGGATGAGGCGGATATGGTGCAGAATCTGGCTAACGTGCAATTCTATCGTGATCGTTATGGAGTAAAAAATGATTAACTACAGACTATTCGTTGCGCTCGTCATCGGCATGACTTTCAGCTTGCCTGCGGCAGCGAAGATGTATAAATGGGTGGATGACAAGGGCACTACGCACTACGGCGAAACCATCCCTCCAGAATATGCAAACAAGGACCGTACCGAGCTAAATAAGGCTGGGCGCGTGGTAGATAAGAAGGAGGTGCTCACTCCCGAAGAGCGCCGTGCCAAAGAACTCGAAGATATCAAGAAACGTGAAGATGAAGAGGCTGCGGTTGAGCAGAAGCGCCGTGACAAGGCGTTACTCAACACCTATAGCAGCGTAAAGGAAATTGACTTGGCGCGCACCCGCAATCTGCAGCAAGTGGAAGCTCGTCTTAATAGCATCAGTTCCCAGCTTAAGATGGCCGGCGACAATCTGGCCAGTTTGCAAAAAGAAGCTGATAGTTATACCAGCGCAAGCAAGCAAATCCCCGCCTCTTTACAAGAGGACTTGCAGGAATCGCAAGCGCGGTTGACCAAGCTGAAACAGGATATGGAAAAATCCAAGGCGGAAAAAGCGACGGTGGAAGCGCGCTATGATGCTGAAAAAGCGCGTTACAAGGAGTTGACCGGGAAGGAGTAGTTACAACACCTC
>JAUSKS010000287.1 GCA_030646595.1 Gallionellaceae bacterium
CCCAATGGAGCAGGCAAGAGCACCCTGCTCAAAATTATTCTCGGTGAAATGCAGCCGGATAGCGGTGAAGTTAAACTCGGCACCAAATTGGCGGTGGCTTATTTCGACCAACTGCGTGCGCAACTGAACGAAGAAGCAACCCTGGCGGATACCATCAGCCAGGGTTCTGATTTCATCGACATTGGTGGCACACGCAAGCATGTCATCAGCTACCTCGGCGATTTTTTGTTTGCGCCAGAACGCGCTCGCTCGCCGGTAAAAAGCTTGTCTGGCGGTGAACGCAACCGCTTGCTGCTGGCACGACTGTTCAGCCGCCCGGCCAATGTGCTGGTGCTGGACGAACCAACCAATGATCTGGATATTGAAACCTTAGAGTTGCTGGAAGAACTGCTAGCGGAATACGATGGCACTTTATTTTTGGTCAGCCATGATCGCGCCTTCCTCGACAATGTGGTTACCCAGGTTATCGCTTTTGAGGGTGCAGGCAAGCTGATGGAATATGTTGGCGGGTATGAAGATTGGGTGCGGGTCAAGAAAGCCCATACAGCACAGACGCCCTCCTCTGTTCCTGAACGTGTGCAGCAGCCTAAATCAGAACCAGCCAAGCCGACCAATAAACTGCGTTTCAAAGAAGCGCAGGAGCTGGATCAATTACCACTCAGCATACAAAAACTGGAGCAGGAGCAGGCTGTCATCGGCGCAAGCCTGGCTGCCAGCAATTTATACCGCGACCATCCGGCAAAGGCCATTCAGTTGCAAACCCGTGCCGGTGAAATTGAAGCGGAGTTGTTGCAGTTAATGGCCCGCTGGGAAGAACTGGAAAGCCGACAACACGGTTGAGCTGTGCGCCCTCTATCCCCTGAGAGGGGGATGGAGGGGCAATACTCTCTTAAACTAATAAATACTTAAGGAAATACCATATGCTCAGGAGGATTAACTCCAGCATAAGTACATTGATCACCGCATTTTTGCTGGATCAGGGAGCGAACCTCACGCAGGCGGTGATAGGGAACAGTAACTATCATGAGCACTCTGCAACGAGCAATCTCATCCCTATAAGGCTTCAGGCTGGAATTGGGAATTGCAGTAGCCAGCATACTGGTCCACCAAGCTCCGAATAAAGCACCTACCAGAGCAATAATGGCGATCACCGTAGTCTGCGGTGGATAACCACTATAGGGATTGATCACCATGTTGGGAAACTCAATGACCAATACCCCGCCGAGCATGCCGATTACTGCGCCGATTACTGCGCCCACACCAATGCCATGCAGGCTGTCAGTTTTTTCTATCACTGTGGCCTCGGGCAAATCTCCCAGTGGAATTTCCGGCTTGGCCAAAAAGTGAATGTTACGCCCCTCAATGCGGGCAAGTAACAACTGGTCCATCATCCGGTGCGCCACTTTTATGTCGGGTAGCATGAAATATAGCTTACGCTTCATTTTTATCTCCTCAAGTATGGATTGCAGGGATACCCTCTATAAACGCTCCCTATAAATGAAAGGATTACTACAGCTTATGTAGTGCGCTGCCACTCATTCAGGGGAACTTACGAATTACGGAAGGGTATCTGGGGGCGTATATTCACCCTCTGAGATTTTTTGTCAACCCTTTTACTGGTAGTAGTAAAAAGCAAATCCAATGCCATGAAATTTAAAATTCTTTATACAAGCCTTATTTTACAGGGGTAAACCCAGACGAAAATAAAGCTGATCCTTGCCTTCTTGATCAAAACCGTGCGCGTAGCCCAGCGTAATGCTCAGGTGTAATAAATCATAGCCTATCAGGGTTTCTGCATTCCACTCCAGCCCTGCCCCGGTTTTTAATTGGCGCGTTTCGCCGGGGCTCCAGGCATCGCCTCTATCTGCAAACACGCTCAGGGAGTGGCGACCCAAGCCCAGCGGTGGCACGAACCAGCCGTCGTAATGCAAACCTAGTGGGATACGCCACTCCACTGTGCCTATCGCAAACCGAGTGCCGCTCAACGACGCCAAACCGGAGGGATAACCGCGCAGGGGAAAATCACGACGTCCCAAGCCGGTCTCTCCACCCAGCTTGTTAAAGGTTTCAGTTGCGCCACCTAACAGGTAAGGGCGTATGCCACTATCCCCGCGCGCGCCTTGTGCTCTAAGCTGCAGCGCGTGATTAGCACCCAGGCCAAAATATTCACTCCAGTCCAGGCGAGCAGTTCTGCCGGTGTGATCACTTTTACCCAAGCCATCGTAACTTTCACCTGTCAACTGTATACGTCGGCCATCAACCAGACTGATTGAGCGGCGGTAATATTCGGTGCTGTCATAGCGCGCGATCGCGCCGCTAATGGTGTCGCGGGATTGCTGGTTAAGGCCCGCCCCTTTGAACACAGTTGTTGTTATTTTTTCGCTGGCCACCCCCATGGCAAGATAGAGGCTGGCATCCAGACTGTTGAATGAATGATTAAGCAGCGCCTGATAACGCAGCTCATCATCACGATAGCGCACGGGCGCTTTAACATTGCCATTAATCAGAAATTGTCGTTGGGCAGATAAAAGAAATTTGTTATAAAAATTGTAAGCAGCAAATCCCCCCAGCGCTTTCTGCTCATAATAATGCAGCGGCGTTATGTTCCATTCATGAAAACCCAAAACATCCGCGCCATTAACTGTTACGCCGACAAAAGAAGTTTTATCTTCATTCTTGTCTATTAAGGGAAACCAGGAGCGCGGCCTTAGGGTAGTTAACGCCGAATAATCCTGCACATCTTGATAGGGATAGGGTTGATAATCGCTGGCAGTCACCACTGCTTTAACTTTCGGCGCTGGAGTCGAACGTGCTGCATAGGCTGTGCCCGCTTTCTTTACCGATGGCAGCGCCGTGATTGCATCGCCATTGGCGGTATATTCCACCAGACGATAACTGTTGTCCGGCATTTCTACTGCTTCAGTAATGCCCGATACCGTGTTGCTCAAGGTTTCGACCTGTGTGCTGCCCAGTTTGATACGACGCAAATTCCAGATTTTTCCATGATCCGAAATAAAATAAATTGCGCTGCCATCTCTGGAAAAATGTGGTTGTACTTCCAGATCATTATTCAATGTCAGTTGTTTCCAGCGTTGATTATTAACATCAAATAATTCCAGATTCCAGCCAGTTTGCAGGCGCTTCACCGAGGCAACCAGAGAATTATTATCGGGTGACCAGGCAATATTCCCTATGGCATCACCCAGTGGCAATTCAGCTAACAACCTGAAATTTTTTCCTTGCGCATCCAGCAACACCAGCCGACTTAAACCCTGCTCCAATTGTACTGCGGCAATTGCCTGACCATCGGGGCGCCATGCTGCACGGGGATAGCGGCCACAATGTGTCATGCGCTCAGGTGCGGACATGCCAGGTTGCCAGCGATAAAGATCGGCATACAGTTTGTTGTTATCACACACAGCGAACTGGCTCAACAGCAAACCAGATTGATCTTGCCAATCCAGATTCAAGATATAAGACACATCGAACAGCGATGCGCTTGTTCCATCTGCACGTAGTCGTCTTATCTCAGGATGCGACGAAGCGCTATCGTGGAAAAAATACACATCTCCATTTCCTGCTGCTGCAAGCGCAGCATTGGTATAAGGCGCGTCATACACAGTGTGCGTGGTAATTGTCGCTTGTTGCTTAAGCGCAGCCAACTGTGGCTCAAAGCGCTGTTTCAAATAATCCTGAAACTCTGCCCACACCTGCTTGGCTGGTTTACCGAAAATTTGCCGGGCACGCTTGTCCATGCGCCAAGGAATGATATTGCCACCATATACCGCAATATAATTTTTGACATTTTCCCGGCCATAGCGCTCTTCTATAAATTTGAAGAAATACGCGCCATACAAATAGATTTGCCCGTAAGGCCAGCGGCTACCGGAGTAACCTTCAAAACTAATTTCAGTCAATGAACGCAACCCGCGTTGCACTTCCATGCGCATCTGTGCTTCATACCAAGCGCTGTTCAGACGACCGTAGCCCCTGTCATTGTCCGATTCCCCATATACCGCCAGCCCTTCTGTTACCCAACTGGGCGCAAAAATTTGCGGGAAAAAAGCCCAACTGAATAAATTTATTGGGCGGCCAAATATATTGCGCATCACCCCAGGCCCGCCCGAGGCCATATCCAGTTGCAGGATATGCACATACTCATGCGTAAACACCATTTCCATCCACGGATTGTGATCAGTAAATTCCGCTTCTACCGGCGTCGGCATGAATATATAAAAACGGTTATAGGGTAAAGGGCTGGCACCACCATTGGAGAAATCCACGCTATCCATAATCACCACCTCGGTCGGCTCTTGTGGCTGCCAACCAAGCCAACCTGAAAGCCGGGTATGTACACGCTCGGCCATGGCTGCCATCTGCTGGGCATATGCCTGATGTGCAGCCAGGTGATGAATATTAAAGTGAGGGGTGTGCAGCGTTTTCCAATCCTGGAAAATTTCCGGATGCGCAAAATTCGGATCGCTGGGGGTATGTGCCAGCGCAGTAGTAATGACACCTATCCAGATCAAATATACTGCGACAAAACACTTAACCATGAACCCCTTTAGCTCCCAGAAATTGGTAGTACCATTATTTGCCGCGGGCTAACATTAGTTTCTGATATTTGGCCTGCAACTGCTCTTTGCTTTCCACATACGAAGGATCAAGCGGAATGCAATCCACCGGGCACACTTCCACGCATTGCGGTGTGTCGTAATGCCCTACGCACTCGGTGCATTTTTTGGGGTCTATGACATAAATGGTCTCACCTTGCGAGATGGCGTCATTCGGGCATTCCGGCTCGCACACATCGCAATTGATACATTCATCAGTAATAATCAGTGACACATACTCTCCTAGCGATCAATTTTTTTCAGTAGCCTGGTCGCTACTGAAGGGGATACAAATTTGCTTACATCCCCACCAAAGCGCGCAATTTCACGCACCATGCTGGCAGAAATGAAAGTGTATTGTTCGGCGGGCGTCAGAAATATGGTTTCCACATCTGGGTGCAGGCTGCGGTTCATGCCTGCCATCTGGAATTCATATTCAAAATCTGACACTGCGCGCAGACCGCGCAATACGACACGGGCATTCTGCTCGCGTACATAGTTCATCAACAAGCCATCAAAACCCTCAACTCGCACATTGGGAAAGCGCGTAAAAATTTCGCGTGCCATGTCTACTCGTTCATCCAGGGTAAATAAAGTTGCGCTACGGCTGGCCGCTATTGCCACTACCACTTCGCCAAATAGACCTGCTGCCCGGCGCACTACATCTTCATGACCGCGTGTGAGCGGATCAAAAGTACCCGGGTAAATAACTTTAATCATGTAATATCCTGACGTAGTAGTTGGTAATACACCTTACCTGCCTTGGCACTTTTCACCACTTGCCACGGTGTCCCAGCCTCAAATGCCGTACCTGTTTCCACATACACCACCCCCTCTTCTGTCAGCCTGGATGCCAGCAAAGGCAGCGCTTGGATTAGCATATCACTATTGAAAGGAGGGTCGAGAAAAATGACATCATAGCGCCGTTGCTCCCGCCGCAGAAATTGCAATCCGTCTTCGTGCTGCAATAACAAATTGGTGCCAGCCAGTTTTTTGCTGTTTTGCTGCAAGGCATGGAACGCCGCACGGTTGTTCTCCACCATCACCACTGTACTCGCCCCGCGTGACATGGCCTCAAACCCCAACGCGCCACTGCCAGCAAATAAATCCAGGCAGCATTTACCATCCAGATTTTGTCCCAGCCAGTTAAACAAGGTTTCGCGCACACGATCTGGTGTTGGTCGCAAACCATCCACATCGGGAAACTCGATCCAGCGGCTGCGATGACCCCCCCCGATGATACGAACCCGGTTTATTGTTTACCCTTCCACTCTTGTATCTGGCCTTCAGTGAGATTGTGCGCCTTGCCATCCGGCGCACCTACTATGACTGTGGCCATGGCATCCGGATTGATGTGCCGTTTGAAGGCATCATGAATTTGCAGCACAGTAACCTTGTCAACATTACTCACAAAGTCATCCAGATAAGTCAAAGGCAGGTTATAAAACCCGATCGCACTGAGGTACTCGACTATTTTTTTGTTGCTGTCTATGCGCAACGGAAAGCCGCCGATAATGTTCTGCTTGGCGGCCAGCAATTCCTTTTGCGTGGGCCCTTTATCAATAAATTGGCGCAGGGTGTTACGAACTAATGATAATGCTTCATCAGCCTGTTCTTTTTTGGTTTGCAAACCAATCTGGAAAGCGCCAGGATATTGCAAGGGTACGAAATAGCTATACACACTATAGGCCAAGCCGCGCTTTTCGCGGATTTCCTCCATCAAGCGCGACACGAAACCGCCACCACCCAGAATGTAATTCCCTATAAACAGCGGAAAATAATCCGGATCATTACGCGCCATGCCCGGCGCGCCGATCAGAATGTGGCTCTGTGTGGCAGGGTGCGGCAAGCGCTGCTCACTGGCCTTGATCTGCATGACCACCGGAGCAACCTGCGCCACCGTTTGGCCAGACGGCAATTTTGCTGTCAGTTTTTGTGCAATGCTTTCCGCTTCACTGCGGCTGACGTCGCCCATAATCGCCACCACTGCGGTTTGGGCCGAATAATGGGTGCGGTAAAACGCTTCCACCCCGGCCCGCTGGATTTTTTCCACGCTAACCACAGACGGTGTCAGGCCATAAGCATGGATGCCAAACACAGCCTGGTTAAAAGCCTTATCCGCTATACTTTCCGGCTTGGTTTCCGCCTCCTTGAGAGCGGCAATCAGACGAGTCTTTTCCCGTGCCAGCACCTTTTCCGGAAACAACGGGCGCTGCAACACCAGTGCCATAATGTCCAGTGCCTGGTTACGTTCTGCTGCGCTGCTCAAGGTGCGCAGATTGATGCCAGCGCGATCCATATCAAAATTTCCGCCGAGCTGCGCACCAATATCAGCCATCTTGCGGGCGATATCATCTTCGCTTAATCCTTCTACCCCCAGATCCAGCATGCCATGTGTCATCCCGGCCAAACCTGATGTTTCCGCAACGTCATGGGCGCTGCCCGCAGCAAAAACCACCGCCACATCCAGCATGGGCAAATCGTGATTTTCCACAAAATAAACGCGTGCCCCACTGGCCGCCTGCCAATGCTGAATTTTTGGCGTGGCAAAAACAGATGAAGTAAAACCTATTAGCAAGACAAATAACAACTGCTCCAAACTAATGCGCATGGGGTGCCCCTTTATTTACATGTTTTGCTTTGCCCGCCAGCGGCTGCGGCTCCAGCACGGCCACGCTCAATTGATCATCCTGAATGAACTCACGCGCGACATCCTGCACTTGTTGTGCAGTAACTGCTTGCAGTTTTTTCAGTATTACAGGCAGGGCCTGATAGCCCAGTCCTATGCTTTCCATCTGGCCGATCTGCATCGCCTGATAAAACACCGAATCCAGTTTATAAACTTCGCTGGCAGTCACTTGCGCCTTGACGCGTTTCAGCTCATCTTCACTAACGCCATCACGCACCAGCAATTCCAACTGGGCGCGCAAGCCTGCTTCCAGATCAGCCACGCTTTTACCTGCGCTGGGCGTTCCATCCAGAATAAACATGCTCGGCCCGCGCGCGGTGGAATCGTAGCCTGCCCCTACACTGCTGGCCAACTGTTGCTCGCGCACCAGGGTTTTGTTGAGGCGTGCTGAATCATTGCCATCCAATACGCCTGCCAGCACTTCCAGCGCGTAGGGTTGCCAGTCTTTTTCAGGGTCACGCAAGGTTGGAGTGTGATAAGCCATCACCAAATTAGGCAGCTCTGCCGGGGCCTTGACTACGATGCGTTTAACTCCCAGTTGCGGCAGCTCACTGTAGTGTTTGCGCGCAGGCAATGTACGCGCCGGAATCACGCCATAGTAGCGTTGCGCCAGCGCAAATACTTCCTTTGCAGTGACGTCCCCCGCTATGACCAGTACTGCATTATTGGGCACATACCAGCTTTTATACCAGGCACGCGCATCCTCTACTGTTAAGGTCTGCAAGTCATTCATCCAGCCTATGATGGGGTTATGGTAAGGATGCTCTTGATAAGCCGCCGCCATCAGCTTTTCAAACATCAGGGCATGCGGCTCATCATCGGTGCGCATGCGCCGCTCTTCCATGACCACCTGAATTTCTTTGTCGAACTCAGCCTTGGTCAATTGTAAATTCTGCATGCGATCCGCTTCCAGTCGCATCGCCAACGGCAATTTGGATTTATGCAGTTGCTGGAAATACGCGGTATAGTCTTTGCTGGTAAAAGCGTTCTCGCGCCCACCCGCTGCCGCGATGCGTTTGGAAAACTCACCTTTGGGCACCTTTTTGGTCCCCTTGAACATCATATG
>JAUSKS010000204.1 GCA_030646595.1 Gallionellaceae bacterium
CTTGTGCTCCTTTTTATCAGAAATTGTAATTATTAAGAAATCCGGTCAGACCGCACAATCAATATGGCGGAAAACACCAGGCTTAAAATTGCACCCAACCCCACGGTTGATCCAATTGCGCTTAACACAGGAGCGTGGGAAAAGGTAAGCAAACCGAAGCCTATCACAGTAGAGACGTTGGCAAAAACCAGGGAAGCAATCATGCGTCCACGCTCTTGATGAAGATCAAATTTCCGATCAAAAAACAAGGCATAGTTGGATCCCACCGCCACCACCAACAGCAGCCCGACCAGATGAAAAATAGATAAGGCATGTCCGCTCCACACCAGTATCGCGGTGACAATAATGACTGCGGCAATGAGTGGTGCCAAAACTTCCAACACACGGCGTGGCGAACGTAAGCTAACCAGCAACAGCATGACAATAGCCACCGCACCTAATAGCGAAAAATTGACCGCTTCATGGCGATAAGTTTGAAATATATTTTCTGATTCCTGTTTCAGGTCCAACAGCACAGCTTCCATTTCTGGCAGGCGTGCCATTTGCAGCTTGATCTGATCGGGTTGAGTCACCCCGCGCAACGGTAGCATTGCTGTCCAGTCGGTGTCGCGCTTGACCAGCAAGGCGTCCAGCTTGGTGGCAAAATGGCTGCCTTGCAGGCTAGTTCTATCCAGCAAGGGTTGTTCTTTGGCGGCTGCGATATCGCGCAAAAAGGGCTCGAATAGACCCGCACGAAAAGGCAATCCTTGCAATGCCTGCTGTAAATTTTTGCGCAATTCCGCGTTGTTTGGCAAGGAAGCTAAACGCGTTTGCTGGGTTTGTCGGCTGGGAAAATATACCGAGGGCGATTCATATCCATCCAGCATGCCCTGCTCAGTCAAGCGTTGCAAGAGCAGGCTCATTTTTTCGCTCATTTGCAATGCTGCTTCTTCAGTCTTGGCGCTGACCACAATTAAATAACGCACATCCGGCGCGCCCATATCGTTGCGTAACTGCCCGTCCAATAACTGCGCACTGGTGGGCATAGGACTCATGCTGGACAAGCTGTCACTCCATACCGGACCTTGTTGCATAACAATAAAAGCCAAGGCCAACACCACTGCTACCAGCAACGGTGTGCGCAAAGCAGGAGCACGACGCACCACAGACATAATAGGCGGCGTCAGTGCCTGCGCGGTTACGGTAAAGCCGGGCGGCAATAGCACAGGCAATACCCAGCGGGTGACCAGCACCGCAGTGATCAATCCTGCTATAGAAAATAATCCCAGTTGCGCCAAGCCGGGAAAGCTGGAGAGCAACATGGCGCTGAAACCGCAGATGGACGTCAACACGCCCAAGCGTAAGGTAGGCCAGATGCGCGCCAAAGTACTTTTTGGTGTGGAGGTGGGTGTGATCTGAGTGAACAAATAAATAGCGTAATCCACTCCTTCGCCTATCAGGGTGACGCCAAAACCCAGCGTAATACCATGCACCGAACCGAAGCCCAGACTGACCGCAGAGATGCCAGCCAATGCTCCAGTCACTACCGGTAACAGGCCGAGTATTAATACGCGCGGAGAGCGATACAGCGCCAGTAATAGCAGAGCGATAAGCGCTGAGGCAAGCAATGAAAAATGCAAGGCATCATCTTTGATACTGGCGCGTGACTGCACAGAAAAAACGCCCGGCCCACTCAATAATAACTGTGTGCCCGTAGCAGTCGTGTTGCCCGTATGATTAACTGCTTTGTCGAAAGCATGGTGAATCAACAACAATACCCGTTCCTGTGCATCAATGTCATAGCCCGCCGCTGCAGTTTGCAGCAGAAGCAACGCCCGTTTGCCATCGCGGGAAAACCATACGCCATGCTGCATCGCAGGTCTGGCCGAGCCTTCAAATTGTTCGAGCAAACGGATCAGTTCGCCGCTGGGGTCATGTTCCAGCATGCCATGAGTCAGCATGGCCACGGGCGAACCTAATAATTGCAACGCATCTTCCAGTTGGTTGTGTAAAGCAGCGACCGAGAAATGTTCTGGAGTAATAGCAGGGCTGAGCAAATAGCGGTTGTGCCAGAGCAGGTCACGGTCTTTTTTCAGTGTCTGTTCTTCGCCATTATCTACTGCGGCAAAGCTGGCATCCTGGCGCAATTGCGCCGCCAATTTTTTACTGGTCTGCGCTAACGCACTGGCCTGATCGCCTTCCAGGCCGACTAGGATCAAGCGCGATACAATACCATCGCGCAATTGTTCGACTAAAATTTTCTGGGTGGGGGTAGGAGAGCGAGGTAAAAAAGCAGACAGGTCAGTTTCAAATTCAGTGCGGCTGATGATGACAATACAAGCAATAATGAAGGCGAGCCAGCAACTGATTATCCAACGTCCGGGCATCCAATCTCCGGACATCTGGGAAGCAGATCTCTTCATGTTTCTTCCTCAGTGATGGTCATTAAGGAATGATCCCCACCCGTTTCAATAATCTCAATGGTATGTACCCAGGTGTCTTTTCCACCGATGCGAATTTCGCGGATCATGCTTTGCATTTTGGGTTCGCTGGGCAAGAGCAACAATTGCCATTGATGTTCATTGCCTTCGACACTGACGTGATAGAAGTGGCTCAGGGTAGATAGGTCGCCCGCCAAAGTAGAGCGGATACCTTCGACAAAGGCCCAGATCAGTGGATAGTCTTGTAATACCAAAGTGCGACGTTGCTTTTTGGCTTTATTCTCCAGGATAAGCTTGTCCTGCTCCAGCACCATGCTCTCTGCTTTAGGCAACAATGTATTTTTTTCCAGGCGTCCGGGTGCGTAATTGAGCGTGCCTGAAGATTCCAGCGGGGCATTCAAGATGCTCATGTATTTGCGCTCGACAAAACGTGCGTGTGCGGATTTTCTTTGTGCCAGGTTTTGCATGAGCTGGGCCAAGCCCCATTTTCCCGGTGGGCTATTACTGGTCTCAGCAAAGGCCGAACTCGTGCCTGCAATGCACAAAAATAATCCTGCCAGAATAAATTTATTTTTTCCAGAAATCATAAAAATTAAACCAGTTATAGGGAGCCATGCGGCAATAATATTCTAGACGCGAGGTATAAAACTGCACTGCTTGTTCCAGCACAAGATGGCGCGACATGCGCTCATAATCCGATGTCTCGCTGAGTTGTTCAAAATGCACATCATAACGATTACCCCCCTGATATAAGCCAAACATTAAAATGATGGGCCGCTTTAACATGATTGCCAGCCGAAATGCACCTGTGGGCAACAATGCTTGTTGTCCCAGAAAGTTAGCCGGTAACATTCCTTCCCCGTCAATAACTCTATCCCCCAGCATGCCCACCAGTTCGCCACGATCCAGCGCCTGTTCTACTTTTAACATGGAATCAACATGGCCTAGTGCGATTATTTGCAGTGACAATTCCGGATTTATTGTGTGTAACGCTGAATTCAGCATACGGGCATTCTCTTCATACATCAGCAGGCTTATGGGCAAGCCATTAGCTTCGCGGCCCAACGAACGCAGAATTTCAAAACTTCCGAGATGCGCGCCCAGCAGAAAACATCCGCGATGCTGCGCCAGCAAATCAGTCATGATTTTTTCGCCATGCACCCGCACATCAAATTCATTAAACTGATCATGCAGCAAGAACACCCGGTCCAGGATAGTGGAAGCGAAAGTATGGTAGTGGCGGAACAGATCAATTATGCCGGGTTTGCGTGGCAATACCTTGTGTAAATATTTTGCTGAAGCGGCCCTGGCGTTGGGTGAGAAGGTCAGAAAATATAAGCAAAAGGGAAAGAGAAACAAGCGCGTGACAGGCCGTCCGAAGGTGAGTGCCACCCATACAATGAAACGCATAGCCCAGACATTGCTGCGTTCCGGTGTGGATACCCAGTCGGGTGTCTCGTGGACAGGGGAGCTTTTGTCCGAACTGGTTGAATGTTCCATCAGGAAGCGATCATTCCGGCCATTACTTTTTGGCCTTCAGCCTGGCATTGAAAATTGATTACGCCAGATGGGTTAGCTGAAAATTCGATGGTCAC
>JAUSKS010000205.1 GCA_030646595.1 Gallionellaceae bacterium
TCACGGGGTAATTTAAGGCTGGCATAATTCACCGCTAAGCCGCGCTTGCGATTCCGCTCCTGCGCGCGTTGCACACAATTTTCTCCGCAGTTGTAAGCCGCCAACGCTAATTCCCAATCACCGAACATATCGTGTAGTTTCTGCAAGTAATCCAGGGCACCTGTGGTCGCACTGATGACATCGCGCCGCCCGTCATACCACCAGTTTTGCTGCATACCAAAGTTTTTGCCGGTGGATGAAATGAATTGCCAGATACCCGAAGCGCGTGCGCCGGAATAAGCACCGGGATTAAATGCACTTTCTATCATGGGTAGCAGCGCGATTTCGGAAGGCATGCCGCGCTTTTCCACTTCCCCCACAATAAAATACAGATAGCGTTGTGCACGTTCGGTCATGCGCGCCACGTAATCCGGGCGGCTGGCATACCATTGTTCATGGCGTGCCACCAGGGGACTATTCATTTCACGTAATGTAAACCCATTACGTATGCGTTGCCACACATCGATTTGCACCAGCTGGGCAGCGGTGGCTACGGTTTCTGGCACAGGTATAGGGTTAGGGGTAGGTTCTGCGGGGATATTGCTCAAGGTAGGGAGTGCAGCAGACAGAACAGTAGCGGAGCTGGGGCTGGACACAGCGGGTTCGCTTACCGGAGCTATTTGCGCACTATGCGGTGGCGATAACGATGTACAGCCCGTTAGCAAAAGAATGCTGGTTAAAAATAATTTTAGAGCCATGACACAGGCGATATCAAAAATGTAATCAAGAACATGGTAGAGGAGGGTAGAAACAGCGTCAAGACGCTACAGACCAGTGGTGAACGGGCAAGATAAGCGGTATCAGGTGCAGTGGGAATTGACAGACAGGTCACTATAAGTAATGATGAGTTTGAGGTTAAGCGGCTATTATAACCATACCCAGCTGCTGCCCCTAATAACTTTGGTTGATAAAACGATGGCAAATAGCCCGATTACAGAAGCCAGAAAAAGACCGCGCCGCTTTCTACTGTTGAACTTGCGCCTGGTGGCCAAGATTGCCCTTGTGGTAGGTATTCTGGCCTTGGTGGGCATGGTGCTGGTATTCGTTTTGATTACCGGCAAATCGGGTGATAGCTATGGTGCGATCAGCCGCTCCTATAGTTTGAGCCAGCAAAATCTGGCCCCCACTCTTCTTATCGCCGGATTATTCATGGTCGCGTTATCCGGCTTTATCACCTGGTTAAGTGTGTTGTATACCAGTCACCATATCGCCGGGCCATTACATGCTTTCGCGCGCAATTTCGAGGCTTTGATCAAGCATGGCGCGGCCATACCGGTAGCAATACGCAGCAAGGATCAACTCAAACAGGAAGAACAGAATTTACAACGCAGTGTTGCGCAGTTACAGCAGCACTATGGAGAAATACGTAAAGCTGCTGAAACTGCATTAGCGCAGCTTGATACGCATCCCGCTGCTGCAATTTCAAAATTGAAGGAGCTGGATCGTGCAACGCAACTGTGAGAGGCGTTGGACCGTTCCGCTGTTGGCTTTGCTATTATTAGGTTCCGGCCTGACGTATGGACAAATGATGCATCCCAATGATCCTACCCACTCTCGTATGCACCCGCTCAATACCGAATGCGCCACCTGTCATGTTTCGGGTCGTGACACCACAGCCAGTACCGCTGCAACATTAATCGGCAACCAGGAACAATTGTGCGCCCGTTGCCATTCAAATTCCATGCAAAATAGCCACCCCAGCGGCTTTATTCCGCCTGCTGAATACCGTATTCCCGTTCGTTATCCGCTGGATTGGAGAGGTTATATAACCTGCAGCACATGCCATGAAGTGCATAGCGACCGGTCTTACCGGCTGCGTGATAATGTGCGTGGACGAAATATGTGCCTGGCTTGTCACAAGCAGGAATTTTTTGAAGCGACCCGCCAGAGTGGCGGTGTACACCGCCTTGCGCCCTGATAGGAAGAAAAGAGTATGAATACATCTCCTACCGTTAAACGCCGTACTGTCTATGTGGACGGCGCAGTACAAAAATGGCTGCTTATTACCTTGGTCACGCTGGAAATCATGCTGATTTCTGCTGCCTTATGGATGCTCTATATACAATTGAATGACTTGTTGGAAGCCAATCTTTATCGCAGCCACTTTAGCGATAAGCCACATATTTATCCCTTGTTGCTTAAAAATGCCCTGATAGGATTAAGCGGGCTGGTTGTGATTAACATCGTGGTGTTATGGGTTGCAGATCGGCTGTGGTCGCGTCATGTCAATTCCATTTTGCATCCGGTGATTGAATTGCTGAGCAAGGTCGAAGCGCTGGATTTTCGCGAGGATGTACCTGTTTCTGTTGTCCACCGCGTTATTGGGCTGGCCCATAGATGGCGTAAAACCGAACACGAACGATTGCTCAAGCTGCGTGCAGAAATTGCCAAGCTGGAAGCGGAGAATGTATCTACTGCTGGCAAAGAACAAACCCGCGTTGTGCTGGCAACCATTTGCAAATTGTTACCCTGATTATCCTATAAAAAGCAATTAGCCACAGAGCACACAGAGTTCACAGAGAAAAACAATGGGTTGTCGTTAGTGATCGCCTCATCTGTCGGGAAACATTAAAACTGTGTGAAACCCGCATCATCTCTGTGTCCTCTGTGTCCTCTGTGGCTTGAACTACGGTTTTTAGGATTATATTTCCCACCCATCTATCAATAAACGGATTTCCAATTCTTCGCGTTGCAGCACCAGATGCAGTGGCAAGCTGTCCAGCGCCGTAGTGGCATAGCGTGGATAACGCACCGTCCAGCCATCTTGATATAACACGCTGGTTTGCCCATTAGCATCACGTTCAGTGGTATATGCTGCCCCCGGTGCGGGCAAAGCCAGTATCCAGTATTGCAAGCCTGCTAAGGGTAAACGCCAACCCAGTGCTTGCTGCGTTAATTCTTCGGCATCGTGTGCTACATAGTGCTGGTCCGAAGTGTCCAGCATTACCTCCACCGCATTGCGTTGTATGCGCGCTACAGTTTGCCCCAGGGGCGCAAACAATAATATTTCGTCTTCTTGCGCATTATGTGCCCAGCGTAGCGTGGCAGAATGGCGTTGCTTGTTATGCTGGATGGCAATGCGGCCATTGATAAGGAAAGGCATGTGCTCTGCCTGCGCTGGGCGGATGACAGGCTGGGGCGTCGAGGGGGTGCTGGCGCAGCCGGATAGTGCCAGCGGGAGCAGCAGCAAAAAAAATTGCCAAATCAGGGATGGTCGAGCCATCAAGGCAGGAATTTTTTTATGACTGCCGCCAGCACGGCATTATCAGCATGATCTTTTTGCGCCCGTTGCCAGATTTTTTTAGCCTCTTCATGTGCGCCTTGCATCCACAGTACTTCGCCCAGATGCGCAGCAATTTCCGGATCAGGGTTAGCAGCATACGCGCGGCGCAAAAATTCTATGCTCTTGGATAAATTACCCATGCGGTAATGGCCCCAGCCTACACTATCCATGATGGCGGCATCGTCCGGTGCCAGTTGATACGCTTTCTCTACCAGCTGCATGCCCTCTGATATACGTTCATTACGTTCCAGCAAACTGTAGCCGAGGGCATTGTAGCCATGAGCGTAATCCGGTTTAGCCTGTATCAATTTGCGTATCAAGGATTCAAAAGTATCATGATTACCAATCTGGTCTGCCAGCATGGCAGTTTCATATAGTAAATCGGGCTGGCTGGGCAGTTTTTTCAGTCCTAGTTGCAGAACATCATAGGCCGCTTCCCGTTGTTTGT
>JAUSKS010000299.1 GCA_030646595.1 Gallionellaceae bacterium
TGGGGCTGGACGCGACCAACAAATGGCCGGGTGAAACTCAGCGCGAGTGGGGTACGCCCATTATGATGGATGAAGTAACCAAGCGCAGAGTTGATGCGATGTGGCAAGAGCTAGGCTTATAAAGCCGGGGCATCTAAGCCCCAGCTTTATAGATTTTGATTAGAAACCGGTGAAGAAAGTCAGGTTCAGTATGCTATTGCCTGGGCCTGCTGCATTGGCATCCTTGGAGCCGCCTGCGTTATAGGCAGTACCGGAAAACTTGGTATAAGCTGCGCCCATGCTCATGTTCTGGCGTATTTTATAACGTAGTCCCAAGGTGATGCCGTTATCGCTTTCATTGCTGTTGGAAACAGCATGCAATATGCCGGTCTTGGCGCGCATAATGCCAAACTGTACGCCCAAGGTCTCAGGAATAACACCCAGATCAGCTAACAGGCCAAATGCGGATCTGCGTTCGGTACCGTCATTGAAGGTGTTGCAACCTGTAAATGCGCCAGTAAGGGTAGCAGCTGCGGCACAAGCTAAATTTTCAGCAGCAGTGGATCCCTTGGCAAAACCATAACTGCCATAGACGCCCAGCGGCAGATCGGCTACCGCCCCCTGGCCCTGGAAGTCAATAATGGTGGCGCTATCGCGATGCAGGCTGGCATCGTCACCATTGATACCCTTGAATGAGTTGCCGCTGAAGCGCTGTACACCCAAGCCCAAGTCCCAGCCCGCCATGGAAGGTGTCCAGGCCGCACGCAGATATCGTCCGCCCAGAGCGGTGGCTTCTGTCGTGCCTACAGCACTCAATTGGCTACCTTGAAACCACGGTGTCACGTTAATATGGAAATCTGCATTTGCTACATAGATCGCTGCACCCGTCACCTCGGTGTGGGTATTGAGGTATCGGGCAGCAGAATAACCTTGGCCATTTTCAATGGCCCGACCCGTGGTGTTGGAACCCGTGGCGAATAAATCAAAACCATAGGCCGCACCCGCATCACCGGAAAAGGGCACCACGCCGAGTTTTGCACTGCCCAGGTCATACACGAAGGGCACCTTGAAATTCGCTATGCCGGCATGTGCGGCACCAGCAATGGAAACTTCAATCAAGGCCCCGATATTTTCGGCGACACGACCTGCTGCAAACAATGCAAACTCGTCAGGCACATCGTAGCGGCCATTATTGCTGTCATAACCCGGGGCAACAAGCTTGGGGCCATTGGTTTTTTGGTAACGAACTTTCATGACCACAGCCATGTTCAATGTGTCAGGAATGGATAGCCCCTGATCTCCTTCAATTTTTCCTTGCGTCCCCATCTCGGTGAATCCGCCCATCTTGAAACTTTTGCCATAGCTGGTGAGGATGGGGAAGGATTGGAAATGACACCCGCTGCATGCCATGCCCATTTGGCGGGCAAAGGCGGGAACAGCGGAGGCCTCAGGTGCAAACATGGCTGAAGTTAAAACACTGGCCAACGCAAGAATGATTTTTTTCATCAAGTATTCCCCCTCATTAAGATTATTAGAAAATTGTTTATGAAACTTAAATGATGCCGTATCTGTCAGAATTATAGTTAAAAGCCAGAGCAAGGGGCAAGTTGAGATATAACTTTGCCATGACCCCGGTTTTTATATACTATGCCTATTCCATTAAATTATCCAGCCAGAAAGGAAGACCTTCATGAAATCCCTAAGCGCTTTATGTGCCATGCTGCTCGTCAGTATCACGGTTACCACTACTGTGGTGGCTGCCGAATCAGCTCCCGGCAAAACAAAAACGGCACCCGCTGATGCCATTAATAAGCAATATCCCAATGTGGGTGTAGTAATAGAAACTATAGATACCGATTTGTATACCTATATCGAGCTTTCCGGAAAAACAGATAAAGACCCATCAGTGTGGCTGGCGGCTTCCAAAACCAAAGTAGCCAAGGGAGACACCATACGTTACGGTGAAGGCGCAGTTATGAGCAATTTTCATAGCAAGACCTTGAATAAAACATTTCCAACCATTACTTTTGTTGAGAAGGTAATGCCGGTAACGAAATAACCCAATAGGGAAAACCAAAATAAGAACCAGTGACTGGTTCTTATTTTTGCAAGGTTGTTACAACCCCGACAAATAATCTGCTACGGCGGCAATTTCCGTATCAGTCATTTTCTTGGCGATATCGCCCATCATGCCTGCCGGATCATTGGCGCGGGTACCACTGCGAAAATCATTAAGCTGCTTGATCAGATAATCTTTATGCTGGCCACCGATTATTGGGAATACATAGTTAGTGGGCGATTTTCCTTTGCCGTCATCACCATGGCAGTTGACGCAGCCATACAGATTGGTTGTGGGATTCCCCTTGACATACAAATTGTGGCCTGTAGGGTTTGCGGTCTTTTCGCCCACCATGATTTTCTGGCTGGCAAAATAGGCGGCGATGTCTTCTAAATCCTGCTTCTCGGTTACAGTGGCCGCCATGCCACTCATGGTGTCGTCTTTACGATATTCTTTTTGAAAATCGACGATCTGTTTTTTGATATATCCTGCATACTGGCCTGCCAGGCGTGGAAAATTAGGTGCCGCGCTCATACCATCCTCGCCATGACAACCTTGGCATAGTGCTGATTTTTCTTTACCTGCCACCGGGTCGCCTACGGCCAG
>JAUSKS010000301.1 GCA_030646595.1 Gallionellaceae bacterium
TTTATGGGCGTTCATGCGTGAGCGCAAAAAATTTTGGCTTCTGCCCATCATTGTAATATTGCTCCTGCTGGGGGGGTTGCTTATCCTTGCGCAAGGATCGGCTATTGCTCCGTTTATCTATACCTTGTTTTAGGAACCATATGGTCTACCGGCACAATGATGCAAAAATCGCTGTACCTGAAAGATGGTATCTACGAATTACGCCGCTGACCAATTTACCGCGCCGCTATACGCAGTAATCAATACCACGATCCCGAACGCTATCCGATACCATGCAAACACGGTGAAATCGTGATTGCTGATATAGCGCAACAACCAGCGCACACATAAAAACGCGCTGACAAACGAAGCAATTCCACCCACGGCGAACATGCTCCAATCCTGCGCATGAAATAAGTGGCGATACTTAACCACCTCATACACCGTGGCAGCGAACAGCGTAGGAATGGCGAGGAAAAAAGAAAACTCGGTTGCAGCCTTGCGACTCAACCCAAATAACAAACCACCGATAATGGTGGCACCGGAACGCGAAGTACCCGGCACCAAAGCCAGCGCCTGCGCCAGCCCAACTTTCAGCGCATCCTTCCAGTTCAAATCATCGGCAGTTTGTACACTCACCACATGCTGGCGTTTCTCGGCCCACAAAATAATAAAACCCCCAACAATAAACGCCAACGCCACCGGCACTGGCGCGAACAAATGCGCCTTGATAGATTTGGCAAATAAAAACCCCAGCACCGCAGCAGGCATAAACGCAATCAACACATTAACCAGCAATCGCCGCGCGCGCGCATCATGCGGCAAAGCACCCGCTACCGATAAAATCTTGGCGCGGTATTCCCAGCACACCGCCAATATCGCCGCGAACTGAATCACGATCTCAAACACCTTGCCGCGCTCATCGTTAAAGTTAAGCAGATCGCCGACCAGAATTAAATGCCCGGTGCTGGAGACAGGCAGAAATTCAGTCAGGCCTTCGACAATGCCGAGGATGGCTGCTTTGAGTAGCAGTATGGTGTCCATTAGGTGATTAGTTCTGTGGCAAGGCGGGAATTATACGCATCATTTTACAGCGCAAACTTACCTGTATTCACGCCTTCACCGTACGCAACCCCAAGTGCCGCTCGAATGAATCAAAATCACGATCACTGTGCAGCAGGTGAAAATCTTGCTCGACGCAGAAAGTTGCAATAAGGCAGTCTAGGGTAGAGCGTACGGTGACGCCCTTTTGGCGCAGCCGACGGTAGTTGCTGGCGGCCAGCACTGCCAGAGGCTTGCCGCCCAGTGTAAAGCAAGGCAACCCCTCAACGGATCGCAGTGCTGTTTGGACTTGCTTTTCGGAACGGAAGCCCTGCAACACTTCCAGCAGGATAATGTCGGCGATGGATAATTCCGCATCATCACTTTGCAACATGGAAATCATCAAGCGGGTTTGCGGTGTGTCATCGCCGCGAAACAGGCTGATCCAAACGCTGGAATCAACCAGAATCATGCTTTTCGGCTTTTGCGCATGCTCTTGTAATCGTAGACGGGATCGAAGTCAACCTTGCCGCAAAGGGCTAAAATCCTTTGGTAGGAGACGCGTTGCCTGGCTAACATCTTGAGCGCGGCTTCGACCGTTTCTTTTTTTGTTTTGAAGCCGCCGGAACGCATGGCTTCCTGCATGGTTTTGTCGTCAATGTCTATGTTGGTGCGCATGGAAAACCTCATGTGTATAGAATTAGGTTATTTTACACATTAGCGCAAAAAATGAAAGCGCCTCATCCTGCATTGCAATGGATGTTGCCGCCCCTGAGCATATGAAGTCGCTTCTCTACAATTTAGATTTTATTTCTTCGGATCGTACTTAAAAGACAACGCCACTCTCGCCCGGTAAGCGGCGATTTTGCCGTCCTCGACTACCATGTCCAGCTTGATGACTTCAGCAACCCTTAAATCACGCAAGGTTTTTGAGGCGGCGTTGACTGCATTGGCGGCGGCATCTTCCCAGGATTTTTTGCTGGTTCCGACCAGCTCGGTGATACGGTAAACACTGTCTGTGGTCATGATTTTTCTCCTTAATCCAAGTTGAACATCAGGGGTTGAAATCTTCAGGGTCAGCTATCTTTTCCTATACCCGCAAATTTATTTTCCATTATCAGCTTCATTCTTAACCCAAACTCCTGCGCAAAATTGTAGCGCACTGTCGGGGATGCGTTACCTATTCTGCGCCACTCTGCGGGCGATTTCTTGCTTGCTCTGCCGCAATAATACGATTTCGGACGGTTCCAGCATCCTCGGTGCGGATAAGGTACCGAGCTTCTGATTCAGTAAGCGCGTCGAAGGTGTGACCGAATCGTTCTTGCCACCAATGTTCAAGTTCTGTGCCATGTTTTCTCCTCAATTCTTCAAGACTGCTTTGCGTAAGACACAATTTGGCTGAATGCGATTTTCCTGTCAAGGTAACCGCCGCCAGTACGTTGCCACCATGCGATTCAATATGTCCGCGCAGATTGGCAAGCGTACCACCCATACCGACAAAATCATCCACCATGACATATTCTGCTCCGCTTTGAACCACACCGTCGAATTCTGCCTGACGTGCAAGCCGCGAGAAGCCATCAGCCCCGGTGTGGGAAACGACATTCACCTGAACCACACCGCCATCAACTTCCCAACCCAACCGCTGAGCTAACTCATCAGCAAAAACTTCAGGAATGGCATTCACCCCGTTTTGTTC
>JAUSKS010000311.1 GCA_030646595.1 Gallionellaceae bacterium
CGAGCGGCGCACGCTGATGGAAAAAAAACAGGTGGAAACTGAGCTGTGGCAACAGCGCTGGCTTCTCGAAGACCTGGTGGCAAAGCGCACCGATGAACTTGCGCAGGTGAATGAGCGCTTGCGCAAGGACATCACCGAGCGCAGAAGGACGGAAGAGGCGCTGTTTCAGGAAAAAGAACGCGCCCAGTTCACCCTCGAATCCATCGGCGATGCCGTCATTACCACCGATGCCAGTGGCAGGATAGAATACCTGAATCCTGTGGCGGCGCAGTTTACCGGCTGGAGCGCCGCAGAAGCGCTGGGCCAGCCGCTGCAACAAGTGTTCAACATCATCAACGAAACCAGCCGGGAGCCGGCGGAAAGCCCGGTGGCCCGCTGCCTGCGCCTGGGCCACACCATCGATCTAGCCAACCACAGCATTCTGGTACGGCGCGACGGCAGCGAGCTCACCATCGCCGACACGGCCTCGCCCATTCACGACCGGCAGGGGAAAGCCACCGGCGCCGTGATGGTGTTCCACGATGTCACCCATGAGCGCAAGCTGGCCCAACAGTTATCCTACCAGGCAACCCACGACGCGCTTACCGGCCTCACCAACCGGCGCGACTTCGAGCAGCGCCTGGAGCGTGCCCTGGCCAGTGTGCGCGCGGATGGCGTCGAGCACACCCTGTGTTATCTCGATCTGGATCGCTTCAAGGTGATCAACGACACCTGCGGTCATGCTGCGGGCGACCAGTTGCTGCGCCAGTTGAGCGCCATGCTGCTGGAACAGATGCGTGGCCGGGATACGCTCGCCCGCCTGGGCGGCGACGAATTCGGCCTGTTGCTGGAGCATTGCCCCTTGGAGCAGGCGTGGCGCATTGCCGGTGAAGTGCTGCAAGCCATGCAGCAGTTCAAGTTTGTGTGGGCAGGCAAAGTTCACAGCGTCGGAGTCAGCATCGGCGTGGTTCCGGTCACGGCTGCGAGCGAGAGCCTGTCCGCCGTGCTGCGCGCGGCCGATGCGGCCTGCTACACCGCAAAAGGAAAGGGGCGCAACTGCATCTATGTTTACCGGGCCGATGATGCCGAACTGGCGCAACGCGGCAGTGAAATGCAATGGGTAGCGCGCATCACTCAGGCGCTGGAAGAAGACCGATTCGGGCTGTTCTACCAGCCGATCACTGAACTTGATCCTCATGGCGAACAACGCGCCAATTACGAAATTCTGGTGCGCATGCTGGAGCCGGACGGCCAGGTGATCGCGCCGGAGGCGTTTTTGCCCGCCGCCGAACGCTATAACCTGATGCCTGCCATCGACCGCTGGGTGGTGCGCCGGGTTATTGCCTGGCTGGCCGCGCTGCCCCCTGCAAGCGCACAGCGCGCCGCCATTTATTCGATCAACCTGAGCAGCGCTTCGCTGGCCGACCGCGACATGCTGGACTTCATCCGGGAGCAGATGATCCTGAACCAGATTCCGGGGCAGATGCTGGGTTTTGAAATTGCGGAAACGACAGCCTTCGCCAACCTGGTACAGGCCACCCATTTTTTTCGTGAGATAAAAAATCTGGGCTGCCGGACTACGCTCGATAATTTCGGCAACGCCATGTCTTCCATCGCTTGCCTGAACGTGTTGCAGATGGATTATCTCAAGATCGACGGCAGCTACGTAAAGGACATCGCGCAGAACCGCATCGCCCATGCGCTGGTGGAGGCCATCAACCAGGTGGCGCACCAAATGTCGGCCAAGACCGTGGGCGGATGGACGGACAGCCCTGCCATCATGGATGCCCTGGAGAAGATCGGCGTGGATCATGCGCAGGGCTACACCATCTCCAGACCGCGGCCATTGGCAGACTTGGGGAAGGAGCAAGAATTTGCTGCCCTCCAAAAATAATTCTGCTTCACAGTCAGCCGTGGAACAATGGAGGCGAAAAATGAGGCCAGCGGTGGAAGCAGAATTTCCCGCTATACCTGCAATCGCTTCGAGCTCAATAAATAGTAGTATTTGCTGTAGAAATTATGGTTTATAAAACAAAAAGGAAAATATCATGGAAGAAAAATCTAAATCTATCTCTGGTAAAGATGCTCAGCAGAACCCTTCAACCGATGTCTTGAAATTAATTTCCAAAAAATATTGCCCGCGCTTCGGGCAGACTGCAGTAGAAATGGGATTTATTTCCGAGGCCCGATTGAAAGAAGCCTTATGGTGCCAGATCGAAGAAGAGCTGGCCGGGCATGGTCACCGCTTATTGGGTGCAGTTCTGTTCGACAAGGAATGGATGACCAGCGACCAGATTGAGAAAGTAATGACTGCCATGCTAAAAAAAATAAGAGCAGAAGAAGGAGAACCCGAAGAGGGTTGATATTACCCTTTGCTGATTTAGCAGTTTACTCAGCAGTCAGAAATATAGGCGACATTCGGCATATCTAAATATGGAGTGCGCATAACCAGCGACTTGGTTGTCGTTTTTTGACGACCTAGTCGAATGGCTAGTTGTTCCATCAGACATGTCTGCGCTTTCAAAGCGGCGACATGTACACCCGTAAAGGGTACGCCGTGGTTGTAAGGGGCTAAAGCCCCAACAACACACGCAGGCCGCACTCCATAATGAACCGGTTTCCTATAATTCATTATCCAACCATGTGGTTGTTTCCTTAATTACTGCCTTGTGAGTAATCCTTTCCCCTATTGCGATGCGCAGCAATCGCAGGCTTTGTGCGCTTGCGTACATACCGCGCAATAAATTTGTTTTAAGCTTCTTTCCTGAAAAGTTGGACATCGAGGTCCAATTTCCTTTCCCGTCTGTGCTGCCATACCTATGTCTTACTACTTTAATCCCAGATTGTCCATTAGAAGAAATCACGTCATTCCGGCGAAGGCCGGAATCCAGATAATTAAAAATTCCCCACGCAAGTGGGACAACATCATGGTTTTGTCCGCTTCGCGGCGTATTTTTCATTGCTGGATACCGGCCTTCGCCGGTATGACGGCCTAATGGATTATTTGGGTTAATCCATGCAACGCCTGGACATGAGTTCCACTGCCATCGCTCAACCGACTGCGCAGGGTTACGCCCTATCAGGATATTGGACGACACTGGGCATAGACACTGTCGAGCAGCAATTGGCAGCGTTCCCCAGCGCTGACGCCACGGATATTGTAGTAGACGGCTCCGGCGTCAAGAATCTGGATACCGTAGGCATCTGGATATTGCAAAAGTGGCTGCAACAATTACGCAGCACGGGCCATACTGTGCAATTGCAGGGCTGGAACCCGCGATTTTTTAAATTACTTGAGCTTACTGCTGACTATCAACCCGCTTCCCTGCCCCCCTTACCCCGCACTGCTGCGCTGGAAAAAATCGGTCGCGCAGTCGGCAGTGTAGCCCAGCAAATATTTGCTCTGCTCAGCTTCGTGGGCGAGAGCGCTGCTGCCTTTGCGGGCAGCGTGGCTCATCCGGCGCGCATGCGCTGGCGTCCGATTTTGCACAATATCCACAGCGCCGGCTTTGGCGCCTTGCCCATCGTCGGCCTGCTTTCCTTTCTGATGGGCATTGTTATTGCCTATCAGGCCGCGGATCAGCTCAGGCAATATGGTGCCAACATTTTTGTGGTGGATCTGGTGGGCCTGTCCATGCTGCGCGAATTTGCGCCGCTGATGACGGCCATCATCGTGGCTGGCCGCTCAGGCTCGGCCTTTGCTGCGCAGATCGGCAGCATGTCAGTGAGCGAAGAAATTGATGCCATGCGCACGATAGGCATTCCACCTATAGAGATGCTGGTACTGCCCAAAATTATCGCGTTGATCATTGCGTTGCCGCTGCTGACTTTTTTTGCCGATGTGCTGGGTGTTTTGGGCGGCATGATTATGGCGCGCGCCCAGCTTGATGTCGGCTTCGACGATTTTTTTGTCCGCTTCAATAAAGCGATCACCCTCTCCCCTTACTTGATCGGCATAGGCAAGGCGCCGGTGTTTGCCGGAATTATTGCGGTGGTGGGCTGTTTTCATGGCTTTAACACCAGCGGCGGTGCGGACAGCGTGGGCCGCCAGACCACGCGCAGCGTGGTGCAGGCTATTTTTTTCGTGATCGTGGCCGATGCGCTGTTCTCCATTCTGTTCAGTGCGCTGGATATTTAACCTCATCCATATATGAACATGATTGCTACTGATGCGGATGTTGAAACGGTTATCGACATCAGTGATGTGTCCACACATTTCGGCGCACATATTGTGCACGATGAAATAAATATGCAGGTGCGGCGCGGCGAAATTTTTGCCTGTGTCGGCAGCAGTGGTGCGGGTAAATCCACTTTGCTGCGCGAAATGATCATGCTGCAGCGCCCGGATTCCGGCTCGATTCGTGTACTGGGAACTGATTTGCAAGCGCTGGATGAGGAGCAGGCACAGGCATTGCGCCAGCGCATGGGAGTGATGTTTCAGGGCGGTGGTCTGTTCGGTTCGCTGAACATCTGTGAAAACGTGGGCCTGCCCTTGCATGAGCATACCCATCTGGACCCAGCCTTGATCGACCAGATTGCTGCATGGAAAATTTCGCTCACCGGCCTGGCACCGGAAACCTGCCGCCAATATCCCTCTGAATTGAGCGGGGGCATGCTCAAGCGCGCCTCGCTGGCACGCGCGCTGGCCCTCGATCCGGAATTGCTGTTTCTGGATGAACCCACCTCTGGTCTGGATCCGGTCAGCGCCGCGGGTGTGGACGAACTGGTATTGAAACTGCGCGACTTGTACGGTCTGACCATCGTCATGATCACGCATGATCTAGATTTGCTGTGGCAAGTGGCTGATCGCGTCGTAGTGCTGGGCGATGGCCGCGTGCAGGGCATAGGCTCGATGGCTGAACTGTCGCAAATGGATCACCCGGCAATTCGCCAATATTTTGATGGTGCGCGCGGCAGGGCGGCGATCCCGCCCTCTTCGGCTGACCGCATAAAGGAATAAATGGAAACCAAAGTAAATTATGCGCTGGTTGGCGGCTTCGTGCTGGTGTTGAGCAGTGCGCTGATCGCTGTCATCCTGTGGCTATCCAGCGGCGGCGGCTGGCAAAAAAAATATGATTTATATCTGGCGCTGGTGGATGAATCGGTGGCCGGCCTTAATCTCAACGCGGCAGTTAAATACCGCGGTGTGGATGTAGGCAAGGTGCGCGACATTCAGCTCGATGCGCAAAATCCGCAACAAGTCCGTTTAACTTTCGCCATCATCCGTGGCACACCCATCAAGGAAGATACCGAGGCCGTATTAAAAACCCAGGGTCTTACCGGGATTGCTTATGTCGAGCTGGATGGCGGCAGCATGGATTCGCCGCCTTTGCGCGCAAACGCACCGGGAGAATATCCAGTGATCCGCACCAAACCTTCGCTCGCTGCCCGTCTGGAAAATCTGCTGAGCACGGTGCTGGCCAAACTGGATTCGACGACAGATAACTTCAACAAAATTCTCAGTGACCAGAACCGCGTGGCTATCACCAATACGCTGGCAGATATGGCTGTTTTTACGCGTACCCTGGCTGCACGCCAACGCACCATTGATGCAGCCATCACCAGCGCGGCGCGCACTTTCGACAATAGTGCCCGCGTCTCGGCACAAATGAGCCCGGTGCTGGAAAGTGTGGATAACGGTGCCACCGCGGTTAGCAGTGCGGCTAAAAAGGTTGAGCTAATGGGTACAGATGTGCGGCGTTTAACCGACACTGCGCCGGAGCTGCAGCATCTGGTTGGAGAACTGAATATCCTCAGCGCCTCGTTGCGACGCGTTGTTGAAGAAACCGAACGCAATCCGCGCAGCTTCCTGTTCGGTCGCAACCCGGTACCCACTGGGCCAGGAGAAAATACAGAAGGATCCCGCAAATGAAAACAAAATATGGGGCTCGCCTGGGCTCAGCCAGTTTATTTTTTCTGCTTATCAGCGGCTGTGCGGCCTTACGCCCGGAGGCCCTGCCTCATCCCAGCTTTTATTCGCTGGACCAGGATAGCGCCATCCTGGCCGCGCCACGCACCCTGCCTGATGCGGCCCCTGCGCTATTGGTCAGCACCCCGCAAGCGGCGGCTGGCTTTGACAGCTCGCGCATTATCTACCTGCGTCAACCGCACCAGCTTGAATATTTTGCGCACAGCGAATGGATAGACACACCAGCGCGCATGCTCACCCCGCTGCTCATTGCAGCCATGGAAAACAGTGGCACTTTCCGCGCAGTGGTCCATGCACCTGGGCCAGCTACTGGTGAAGTTCGGCTAGACAGCGAGATATTGCAGCTACAGCACGAATTCATAGGCGGCTCCAGCCAGGTGCGATTTGTGCTGCGTGCTTATCTAGTGGAAGAATCAAGCCGCCGTGTAATAGCTACTCGCCAGTTTGAGGCCATCAAGATGACAACTAGCGAAGATCCATACGGCGGCGTAATCGCCGCTAACCAGGCAGTACAAACTGTCTTAAAAGACTTGGCCGCGTTTTGTAAGGAATCCCTGGGAAAATGAGAATGGTAAATAAGCGCTAGTTAACCGGCTTGAATTGATTCTTCTTCCCTATCCCATCGTACATTCTGTCTCTCAAAAACCTCCGGCCACTAGGCACCTGCTGAGTATATGTGCGCTATCAGACAGAAACGTCGCTACCGCATTTATATAATTTCAAACATATTGCAATTTCCCCAACTGCTTCTATCCATAATTAACACTGAGCTCCGCATGCGCGCCCACTCTATTGCAGTTGAAACCCAAGCGATGCCTGAACACGCAATGTGGTATCGAATTGCTCCTTTTGCCGCTTATGTTTTTTTCATGCTACTGGCTGATTTGCTCTCCATCCTGGGTTGGAACAGCTATGAATTACGGTGGTTGTATGCGGTAAAAATTATGGTTGTGGTGATTCTGTTGTGGAAACTGAGCGGCCATTATAAAGAATTAGCATTGCCCCGCTTCATCAGCTGGAATACTTGGGCCATCGCGGTGTTGGCCGGCGTAGGAATATTTTTGGCGTGGATTAATTTGACTACAGACTGGATGGTCACAGGTCAGTCTGCCGGTTTTGATCCACGCCAAAACAATGCGATTAGTCCGGCTTTAGCCCTGATGAGATGGTCTGGTGCGGCATTGGTAATACCCGTAATGGAAGAATTATTCTGGCGCTCCTTCGTCTTGCGTTGGCTCAGCCAGGCTAATTTTCTTGCGCTTGATCCAGCACAGGTCAGCTGGCGAGCTTTTGTTCTTACCGCAGTGCTGTTCGCTGTGCAGCATCATTTATGGCTGGCCGGTTTAATGGCCGGCATGGCTTACGGTGCATTGTATATGTACAGCAGATCGTTATGGCCCGCTATTGTGGCTCATGCAGTTACTAATTTTTTGCTTGGGGGATGGATACTTTACACCGGCAACTGGAATTTCTGGTAAGTCCCCTATGCTTAAATCATGCACCCTGAAAAAATTGAAATTTATCCTGACTATGGCAACGGGTGTGAGTATTTGCATGCCCGCGTGGGCTGCTCTGCACATCGATAAGTTCCAGCCTTATTTAGGCTATGCCGTTTTATATGATAACAATTTATTGCGTAGTCCAGATGATGGGATCGTTTTAAAAGATGTTTACCACCGTGCTGAAGGTGGACTGTTACTCGAAGCCCTGCTGAGTCAACAGAAACTCATCGCCAATCTTAATTTCAATCGTACCCAATTTAAGCGGTATGACCTGCTGGATAATAATGGCAAGGACTTACTTGCGCAGTGGAACTGGCGCATCGGCCCCCATGTAGAGGGCAACCTCGGTAAAAGCTATGTGCAAAGCTTGAGCCAATTTGTGGAATTCCATGATTTACAGCGCAACCTGCGCACTCAGCAGCGTGAATTTTTAGATGCTGCCTGGCTGTTTCATCCGGAATGGCGCATTCGCGGTGGCGCAAGCCGCGCTACCCTTGATTACAATTTACTGTCACAGCGCTCACTTGACCGCACCGAAGACACAGGGGAATTAGGAATTGATTACCTGGCTCCCACCAATAGCACTATTGGGCTGCAATTACGGCATATACGCGGTGAGTTTCCTTATCCGCAACAGCTTGGTTCGATACTAATTGATAACAGTTATACGCAAAATGAAGTTAAAGCAAAAATAAAATGGACACTCAGTGGAAAATCGCAGCTGCAATTTTTGGGTGGCCGGGTAAAGAGGCAACACGATTTTTTTCCTGCACGGGATAGCAACACCTCCAACGCCAGACTGATCGCTAACTGGGTACCCAGTGCCAAAATCGGAATTACTCTCAACACTTGGCAAGAAACCGGGGCAGTGGAAGATTTAACTGCCAGCTATACTTTTAACCAAGGTGTCAGCCTGGATTCAAGATGGGATATGACCAGTAAAATCCGCCTGGAATTGCAGCTCAGACATGAATCCCGTGATTATCAGGGTGACCCCACTTTTACCTGGCTGGCACCGACTGAGCGCAAAGATATTTATCGTACCGCCTCCTTCACCTGGCTCTATACCCCATTACAACATCTCAAAACCGGCTTGATGGTCCAACATGAGCAGCGCGATTCCAATATCAGCTATTACAGCTATCGCGCTAACAGCGCCATGATTAATGTACGTTATGAGTTTGGTACGCCATGACCGTTAGCGATATTCCCGTAGTAGCCTTCTTCAAGCGCCTGCTGGATCCTTTTATGATCTGGGGGAGTTTGATTCTGCTCACCTGGCTCTATGACGAAAGATTTACTGGCTATTATTTGGTGTTAATGATTATTACTTTTTTTATTTCGTCCTATATTTTTGAGCAGACCAATATATATCGTAACTGGCGTAACGGAAAACTACTGGCCTATCTGCGCGACACCTTGATGGGATGGGGAATTATCGTTGGTATTTTGATTTTTCTGGGATATGCCACGCGCCTTTCTTATCAGTATTCGGAAGAGGTTATTCTAGCCTGGTTCACCATTACCCCGCTGGCCTTGATTGTCAGCCATCTGGCGGTACGCAAAATTGCCAGCAATCTGCGCAAAAGTGGCGAAGCGCGCTCAGTAGTGATTGTAGGTGCCAATGGAGCAGGACAGCGGCTGGCACAACGCATCGCCGAATATCCTTATTTGTTAATGGAAGCGCGTGGATTCTTTGATGATCGTGAAAAATCCCGTGGCCTGCCCAATTCCTTGCCCTTTCTGGGAGAGGTGGCAGAAGTCGCAAATTACGTGCGGCAACATGCCATTCAAATGATCTTCATCGGCCTGCCAATGTCGGCCCAGCCGCGCATCCGCGAGTTGCTGGATGATTTACATGACACGACCGCCTCCATTTATTTCTTGCCGGATACTTACATATTTACCCTGATGCAAGCACGTTTTGATCAGGTAGGTGGAGTTCCGGTTGTGGCGATATGTGAATCCCCTTTCTCCGGAGTAGACAGTGTCGTTAAAACAAGCAGCGATTTTGTACTGGCTTTGCTCATTCTGATACTGGTCTCCCCGCTTATGCTGATGATCGCCATCGCCGTCATGCTGACTTCGCCGGGCCCGGCCATTTTTAAACAGCGTCGTTATGGCCTTAATGGTGAAGAGATCATCGTTTATAAATTCCGCTCCATGGCCGTGTGCGAAGATGGTTCCAACATTACTCAAGCACAAAAAAATGATCAGCGATTGACCCGGATAGGTGCTTTTCTGCGCCGCACTTCACTGGATGAGTTGCCTCAATTCATAAATGTCCTGCAAGGTCGCATGAGAATTGTCGGCCCTCGTCCCCATGCAGTCGCCCACAATGAGTTATACCGCAAACTTATCAAGGGATACATGCTGCGTCATAAG
>JAUSKS010000312.1 GCA_030646595.1 Gallionellaceae bacterium
GGGGGCCTGACGATGTCGCCGTCGGCGTAACAGGTGTGGGGGTTGGGCTTGCTGTTAATGTTGGGGTTGGCGTATATGTTGGGGTCGGCGTTGCTGTTGGCGTGAAGCATACAAACACATTTTCCGGGCAATAGGGCGCACTCAGTGCAACATAACCACCGACACACCCCCCTATCGGCGTGGGAACGGGCGTGGCCCATATGCACATGGATGTTGGGGTTGGTGTATAGGTAACTGTTGGTGTTGATATAAATGTTGGTGTTGGGGGCAGGATATTTTGCTTATCCAGCAGGTACTGTGCACTGACTGATCTTGAAGTACCTCCCGGCCCTATTGTAGTAAATCCACATTTACCGTCACCCATGGCAGCAATGGTGCTTTCCCATCCGGCTAAGGTTTTCTCCGCGGGAGCCTTGGCACCCGCGCCGGAAGTGCCGCTCAAAACCCAGCCACTAGGCGAGACTATAACGTCATGGCAAGCTTGGTAGCATTGTGCTTTAAGGTCGGAAAGGGTGTCCGCATAACTGGGCGGACTGCTTATCCCTAAGGCAAAGAACCCCAACATTACTATGATAATAGTTTGCTTGATGGTATGCATAAATCCCCCTTTGAAGTTTGGTTGACCGAGTGCCCAAGTAATGGCGATTACTTAGTAACATCTCAATGCCCGTAACGTCAAGTATCGGCTACTACAAAATACCTGGCTTACAGGCTTTCCTCCGGCTTTTGTGCCAGGTAAGCCGAGAAAATACCCAGGTCTACGGTGCGACGCACATTAACAAAGCCGACGCTGGTTAAGGTGTTCATTACGCTTTCTGGTGAGGCACAGGCCTCAATCGTGTCCCAATAATAGCGCCACAGCAGCGAAGTATCTTTTTCTCGTGCCATCAGCTTGGCCAGCGTTGGTACTATGCCGTGCAGATAAGTTTTAATCAGGGCAGACTGGATTTTTCCTTGGGGACGGGTTATTTCCAGTATGCAGAGTTTCCCACCTGGCTTAAGTACGCGGGAAAATTCAGTGAATGCCAGGGAAAGGTCGGAAATGTGCCGCAGTGCATAACCCATACTCAGGAAATCAAAACTGGCATCAGGCAAAGGAATGCGCTCTGCCCGCCCTTCAATAAGTTTAATCCCAGCTGGCAATTTGGCGCTGTGCAGCATACCCACGCTGGGATCCACGCCGGTCACTAAAGTGGGGTCACCCAGGATATGTGCTGCCTGGCGTGCGACCAAACCTGTTCCTACCCCCACATCCAGCAACGACATGCCTGGCTTGAGTCCCGCTTGGACCAGGGAATGCCGCCGATATAACGAGCCAGTACCCAGACCCAGTATGCTTTCCATGCGATCATAGTCAGGCGCTGTTTTATTGAATATTTGGGTCAGCCAGCCACTCCGGTCTTCTTCCCGCTCGTAGTAGCGGGTGAGCGGAGGGTGGGGTGCGTAAACAATGTTATCCCTGCCTTCATCCAGATTACTCATGTTCAACTCCTGTGAAATTTTTTAGAGGTTCAATCTGTTGGGCCTGCTATCCTGTGACGCAAAGCTTCCATTAAAAAGTGTAAAATCGCACTCTCTAAACAGGGGCTACCATTCAGGCAAACATGCGCAACTCAGATAATACAAGAGCGACGACGGACACAGTGTATGTCAATTTGCAGGGCGAGTGGGCATGATTAATTCTTCTTCCTTGAATCAAGGTAGCGCAACCTCTTGTGAGGTGCTGGTAATAGGGGGCGGTCCGGCTGGCTCGACTGCCGCTGCGTTGCTGGCCATGCGTGGACGGCAGGTGGTGTTGCTGGAAAAATCCAGACATCCGCGTTTTCATATAGGCGAATCTCTATTGCCCTTGAATATGCCTTTATTTGAGCAGCTGGGTGTAGCGGAAGAAATCAAACGCATAGGCATGGTCAAGCGCGGCGTGGAATTTGTTTCGCCATGGCATAGCGAGCCTGCCATGATTGATTTCTCCGATGCAGTCGCCAGCATGTTCCCTTCAGCCTATCAGGTGCGCCGCTCAGAGTTTGATCATATCCTGTTTAAAAATGCGATCGCCAAAGGTGCGCAGGCGATGGAGGGGTGCAAAGTCACAGGCATTGAGTTTCATGAAGGGCAAGGCGCAACAGTTACTGCGCAGACGGATGACCAGAAACCTTATCAAATACATGCCCGGTTTGTAGTGGATGCTAGTGGACGCGACACTTTTTTGGCGCATCATTTTGATATCAAGAAGCGCAATAAAAAACACAATAGCGCAGCTATTTTTGGGCATTTTTCCGGAGCGACCCGTTTGCAGGGCGAAGTTGAAGGAAACATCACCGTGTTCTGGTTCGATCATGGCTGGTTCTGGTTTATTCCGCTGGCCGACGGCACGACTAGTGTGGGCGCAACTTGCTGGCCCTATTATTTGAAATCACGCAAGACTGAACCGGCGCAATTTTTGCTGGATACCATTGCCCTGTGCCCTGCGCTGGTGGAGCGATTAAAACATGCCAAACTGATTTCGCCAGTCACAGCCACGGGTAATTTTTCCTATATAGCAGATCGTGCTTTTGGGCAGAATTACATTTTGATTGGTGACGCCTTTACTTTTATTGATCCCGTATTTTCATCCGGTGTATTCCTGGCCATGAGCAGTGCTTTTATGGGTGCAGACACAGTGGGTATATGCCTGGACCACCCCGCGCACGCAGCTAAAGCGCTGCGCGCCTTTGAGCGCGCGGTACAACACGGGCCACGGGTATTTTCCTGGTTTATTTACCGGGTAAATACACCAGCCATGCGCGAGCTTCTTATGTATAAAGGAGTATCCCGCATAAAAAATGCCTTGATTTCTGTGTTGGCAGGAGATGTGTATCGGGATACGCCGATTAAGTTGCTATTATTCATGTTCAAGGTGTTGTACTACATGAAAAGCATAAAAAATTTGCCGGGGAGCATGGAAGCATGGAAGAAGCGCAAGCTTGCCGTTCGCAATCTGGAAGCGTAGCTAGCTCCAGTATGCTGGTCATGCCCGCGACCCTGGGGCTGGATTACCTTGCGGCTGGGGAGATTGCCGCCTGCGCGGAAAAATTTCGTGGACATATTCTGGGAATGGCAGCCTTTGGCTCCTCCGCAGGAGCCAGCGCGGCGTATCCAGTTGCGACGCAGGTAAACATGCTGGTGTTGAGCAGCGATACGCTATTTGAAGTGTGGACTAGTAGCGAGCCCGTTACTCTTTGCGATGAACCACCCATTACCGCTTCCAAAAATAATGAAGTACTGTATGGTTCCATTGATATTCATCCTGCTCCTGGAGAAAAACTGGCGGCGACTACTCATCGTGCTTACGCCACGATTTTCAGTTTCATTCAGCGCCAGCGCTATCCCCATCTACTGCGTATCTGGAATTATTTTCCGCAGATTAATGTGATGGAAGATGGGCTGGAGCGTTACCGCAGTTTTAATGTGGGTCGTCATCAGGCATTTCTTGAACAAGAAACTATTTTAACGGCAGAAAATATACCGGCCGCGTGCGCGCTAGGCAGCCAGGGTGACAGCTTGACCATCTATTTTTTAGCCGCTAAACAGGCGGGGCAAGCGGTGGAAAATCCACGTCAGATGCCAGCCTATCATTATCCTGAGTTGTTTGGCCCGCGTAGCCCCCTATTTTCGCGGGCGCTGCTGATGAAATCGGGTTCGCAGCAATATCTGTTTATTTCTGGAACAGCCAGCATAGTGGGCTGTGAAACCTTGCACGCCGGCGATATCAGCCAACAAACCCAAGAGACTTTGGTGAATGTGCGTACCCTGCTCAAGCAGGCGGCTGGACATGGCGCTGAGGCATTTCCTGCGGGCAGATTGTTGTTGAAAGTTTATTTACGTCAAGCGCAGGACTTCCCTTTGGTGCGCCGCCTGATCACGGCTGAATTTGGGCCATCGCATCAGGCGGTCTATTTGCAATCCGACATTTGCCGGGCCGATTTGCTGGTCGAAATTGAAGGGTTACATATCAGTAATCAGCAACCAGTGCTATGAAAATTATGAAAAGACATAGCCTGCAACGTACAACCTGTTTGTTTGTTTTTAGCCTGGCTACCCCTCTTTGCCAGGCAGAGCAGGTTCCCTTGTGGGAGCTGGGCGCAGGCGGGGCGTATATTAATTTTCCCAGCTATCGTGGCTCCGATGAGCGGCGATCTTATTTATTGCCGGCGCCTTATGTGGCTTATCGGGGGGAATTTTTACAAATAAGCAAAGAGCATATGCGCGGTCTGTTTTTTAAAAGCGATAAGACCGAACTGGAGGTCAGCCTTAATGCAACTGTTCCGGTCAAAAGCCGGGATAATGCAGCGCGCACTGGCATGCCCGATCTGGACCCCACTCTGGAAATCGGTCCGTCATTAAATGTTTCTTTAATGCGTTCACCATCGCACCAAACGGAGTTGGAATGGCGTGTGCCGATTCGTCCCGTGTTCGCCACGAATTTTTCTCATGTGCAGCATATAGGCTGGGTGTTTCAACCACAATTGAATCTGGATATACGAGACCCTGTTGGCTATCCTGGATGGAAGTTGGGGCTGGCTGCCGGGCCGGTGTTTGGGGATGGTCGCTATCATCAATATTTCTATGGTGTGGATAGTGCTTATGCCACCAGTACACGTCCTGCCTATCAAGCGCGGGGGGGATATGCGGGCAGCCAGTTTATTACCGCGCTCAGTAAACGATTTCCTGATTTCTGGGTGGGGGGATTTATGAAATGGGATAGCTTGCAAGGCGCTGTTTTTGCTGACAGTCCCTTGCTCAAGAGCAAGCAATATTTTACTGCGGGCTTCGCCATTGCATGGGTGTTTGCTGAGTCTAAAACCAGAGTTAACGAGCTGCCCTAAAGAGAGATCAGGCGATTATGTTTCCCCCTCCCAATAAATCAGTGGTCAATGTGCAAACAGAGCGGCCTGCCCTGTACGCAGAAACACCGGCAGCGCAGCAGCTTTCGCTGAAAAGAGTTTTTATCTCCCTGTATGGGTATTCCGTGTTGTATAGCGGGCTGCTTTTATTTGGTCTGATATGTTTAAGCTGGAGCCTGCCTGCTGGAGCCTTGGTGCGGCTGCTGCCGAAACAGGTGGGGGCGCGGTTGGGGCAATGGGTCATCATGGCCGGGTTTCGCAGTTATCTTTTTATGTTGCAGACGACAGGATTGGTCAAGCTTGATTTGAATGCGCTGGATACGCTCTATCATGAACGCTCCTTGATCATTGTCACCAATCATCCTTCATTGATTGACGTGGTGCTGATTGCCTCCCGCTTGCCGCGTATCGTGTGCATTATGAAAGCGGGGATATGGAATAACCTGCTGTTAGGTGGCGGAGCGCGTCTTGCAGGGTATATACGTAATGATTACGCAGTAGACATGGTACGTTCTGCTGCTGCAGCTGCCGCTCAAGGCAATCAACTGCTGATTTTTCCGGAAGGCACACGTACACGGGAGTTTCCCGTCAATCACTTCAAGGGTGGTTGTGGCCTGATTGCAAAAAAAGCGCGGGCACCCATACAGACAATTTTTATTGAAACCAATAGTCATTTTCTCGGCAAAGGTTGGCCCCTGTTAAAAAATCCTGGGTTCCCGCTCATTTATCGGGTGAAACTGGGGCGGCGTTATGCAATCCCGACTGAGGCCAAGAATTTTACAGCAGAGTTGGAACACTATTACCGGCAACAGGCTGGCGCGCGGTCGCTCACTCATGAGTGATGCGGCCCCCTCATCTACCCATCTGGTTCTGATCCCCAGCTATAACACCGGCACTATGTTGCCCAAAACAGTTAAGGCGGCCCGGCAATTCTGGTGTCCAGTATGGGTGGTAGTTGATGGCAGTACCGATGATAGTGCGCAAATATTGAAAAGCATGGCGGAGAGCGACTCGGGACTGAAGATTTTTGTGCTGCCTGACAATCAAGGTAAAGGCGCTGCCGTTTTACATGGCTTGCATGCGGCAGCGGCGGCGGGTTATAGCCATGCCTTGGTCATGGATGCGGATGGGCAACATCCAGCCGATAAAATTCCTGAATTCATGGCTTGCTCCCAGCAGCGTCCCGATGCGCTTATTCTGGGATGCCCGGTGTTCGATAGCAGTGCACCCTTGCTGCGCGTGGGAGGGCGTAAACTTTCCAATGCCTGGGCCGATCTGGAAACCTTGTGGATGGGCATAGGCGATTCGCTGTTTGGCTTTCGCGTTTATCCGGTGCAAGCGTTACGTCAGGTAATGGCAAACAACTACTGGATGCGTCGTTTTGATTTTGATCCGGAAGCAGCCGTCCGGCTTTGTTGGCGCGGGGTGCGACCGATCAATATTGCAGCACCCGTTAAATATTTCCGACCGGAAGAAGGAGGAGTGTCACATTTTAATTATCTGCGTGACAACCTTTTGCTGTCATGGATGCACCTGCGTTTGATGTGCGGCTTCGTGCCCAGATTGCCTCTGCTGTTGTGGAGAAGGTGTTTTCATGAACAACGCAAGTAGGGTAACCCACCGCTGGCGTCCGGTGTGGGCTATACGCCTTACGTTCTTGCTGCATGGTGCGGCATTACTCATTTTATTGATACAGCCTGCATGGTGGCGAGAGGTATTGGCCCTATTACTGACCAACCATATGCTGTTAAGCGTCGCTGTGCTATTCCCCCGCAGCCAGTTTTTGGGTGTTAACCTCACGCGATTGCCTCTATCCGCTACTCAGCGCAAGGAAGTGGCGCTTACATTTGATGACGGCCCGGATCCACATACCACACCCCAAATCCTCGATTTGCTGGAGCGCTATCAAGCTCGGGCAAGTTTTTTTTGTATAGGCGAGAAGGCCGCAGCATTTCCAGAGATCATCAGGGAAATCATACAGCGTGGCCATAGCGTAGAAAATCATAGCTATCATCATCCGCATGCGTTTGCTTTCTATGGGATTGCACGTTTGCGACGGGAAGTGCAAGCCATGCAAAAAACCATAAGCGATATAGCAGGACAATCCCCCCGGTTTTTTCGCGCACCAGCGGGGTTTCGCAGTCCCTTGCTTGATTATGTATTAGCCCATGAAGGGCTGCATTATGCCTCTTGGACACGGCGTGGATTCGATGGAGTGCAGTGCAATCCGGATCAGGTTTTGCAGCGCCTTGCTGATGGCTTGGCTGCGGGCGATATATTAATGTTGCACGATGGTGCCAGCACAGCGCAGTCTCCTGCCGTGCTCGTTGTGCTACCTGCATTGCTGCAACAATTAACAGCAGCAGGCTTGACCTCGGTTACGCTGCCCCACGCCATTTATGGATGAGCAAGCCCAACGCATATGGAAAACAGCCACCCAGTTATATGCTGGAGCAAGCCGTCATGCCTGGCATTTCGCACGCGGAAAACTGCGCCATGACCCGGTATTCTTTTACTTACTACAGCATGGTCTGCTGCCAGATAAGGGAAAATTATTAGACCTGGGTTGCGGCCAGGGAATATTAATGGCGTTGCTGCTGGCGGCCAAACAACATTATCTGGCCGGGCCATGGTCGCCTGCCTGGCCCACACCGCCTATGCAGCTTGAGTTGCACGGCATTGAGCTGCGCGCAGCTAAGGTGCATGCTGCGCACCATGCCCTGCAGCAAAGTGCGCGGATTGAACACGGCGATATTCGGCAAGCTGAGTTGCCAGCCTGTGCAGTGGTAGTTCTTCTGGATGTATTATTTTATTTAACCGAACAGGAACAAAATCAATTGCTGCAACGCATTGCTGCCATGTTGCCGCCAGGGGGCTTGTTGCTCTTACGTGAAGCCGATGCTGGCGCGGGGTTTTTATTTTTTGTCACGCAATGGATAGAGCGTATTGCTGGGATATGGCACGGACGCCTATGGCAGAAATTATATTATCGTGATGCGCGTACTTGGCTTGCATTGCTTGAACAACTCAACTTTACCGTAGAAATGCAGACTATGAGTGGAGGTACACCGTTCGCCAATATTTTATTTGTGGCGCGGCGAGATTAATGGCTATGCCGGTGAGAACAAGCTGTACAAGCGACGTCCTTATTCAGCTTTACCGTGCGTAATTCCATCGTTAGCGCATCCATCAGTAACAATCTGCCGCTCAAAGAGGTGCCGATCCCCAATAATAATTTCAGCGCCTCGGCTGCTTGTAGGCTGCCGATAACACCCACCAGCGGCGCAAATACGCCCATGATGGCACAGCGCGTTTCTTCGCTTTCGGTTTGTTCGGGGTAGAGGCAGTGGTAGCAAGGGCTGTCGGCCAGGCGCAGGTCGAACACGGTGACTTGTCCTTCAAAGCGCATAGCGGCACCGGATACCAGGGGTTTTTTCAGTTGCACACAAATGCGGTTTAGTGCGTAACGTGTGGCAAAGTTATCGC
>JAUSKS010000001.1 GCA_030646595.1 Gallionellaceae bacterium
ACCACCAGCCGGGCACAGGGTATTGCTGATCCAGTCTCGCGCTTGCAAGTGGATACGCTGGATGCAAACTGTGCTTCATTGGGCATCACTGAATTCAAGATGACGGATATGCGTCAGGGCATAGTGCATGTCATCGGCCCCGAACAAGGTGCAACGCTGCCTGGCATGACAGTAGTATGCGGCGATTCGCATACCAGCACGCATGGTGCATTTGCCGCCTTGGCATTTGGTATCGGCACCTCCGAAGTCGAGCATGTCATGGCCACACAATGCTTGTTGATGAAGAAGGCGCGCGCCATGCAAGTGGTGGTGGACGGCGTAACAGGCAAAGGCATAACAGCCAAGGATATTGCCCTGGCAGTGATCGGCAAGATAGGCACGGCGGGGGGTACAGGTTATGCGATTGAATTTGCCGGTAGCGCAATCCGGGCCTTGTCCATGGAAGGGCGCATGACCGTGTGCAATATGTCCATAGAGGCAGGAGCGCGCGCCGGCATGATCGCGGCGGATGATACGACCATCAGCTATCTCAAAGGACGCCCATTTGCGCCACAAGGCGAGATGTGGGACAAGGCGGTAGCCTATTGGCATACGCTGCACAGTGATGCAGATGCACAGTTTGATAAAGTGGTGCGCCTGGATGCGGCTGCCATTCAGCCTCAGGTGACCTGGGGAACGTCGCCGGAAATGGTGGTGGCAGTGGATGGACGTGTGCCTGATCCGGCGCAGGAAAGCGATCCGGTAAAACGCGGCAGCATGGAACACGCGCTGAAATATATGGGCTTGCAGCCGAATACGCCAATGACTGAAATTCAGGTTGATAAGGTATTTATCGGCTCGTGCACCAATTCGCGCATAGAAGATTTGCGTGTGGCAGCAGAGGTGGTGCGCGGCAAACATATTGCGGCCAATGTTAAATTGGCGATGGTGGTGCCCGGTTCCGGTCTGGTAAAAAAACAGGCGGAAAGCGAAGGCCTGGACCGGATTTTTATGGCGGCGGGTTTTGAGTGGCGTGAGCCCGGTTGTTCCATGTGTCTGGCGATGAATGACGACAAGCTGGAGTCAGGCGAGCGCTGCGCCTCGACTTCCAACCGCAACTTCGAAGGGCGGCAGGGGCCGGGTGGCCGCACCCACCTGGTCAGCCCGCAGATGGCAGCAGCGGCGGCAATAGCCGGGCATTTTGTGGATGTCAGAACATGGAAATGAAAAAAACAATGGTGTCGCTGGCGCTGAGCTTGATGTCATTGGGCGTGTTGGCCGATGACAGCGCAGTGGATCGCGCGGGCGCAGGAATCAAAAAAGGCGGTGAGGCGGCTGCCAACGGCATCGAGCAAGGTGCCAAAGCGGCGGCCAAGGGTGTCAAGAAGGGCGGCAAGGCGGCGGTGAAAGGTGTCAAAAAAGGTGGCAAGTGGGTAGGACGTGGCCTCAAGAAAGCAGGCGAAAAAGTGGAACAAGTGAGCAAACCATAATGCAAAAATTTACGGTACTGAATGGGCTGGTCGCGCCGCTGGATAGAGCCAACGTGGATACCGATGCGATCATTCCCAAGCAATTTCTGAAATCCATCAAGCGCTCCGGCTTTGGCCCCAATTTGTTTGACGAATGGCGTTATCTGGATCATGGCGAACCCGGCATGGATAATTCCAGGCGCAAGCTTAATCCGGATTTTGTGTTGAATCAGTCGCGCTATAAGGATGCGCAGATATTGCTGACGCGCGAAAATTTCGGCTGTGGCTCCTCGCGTGAGCATGCGCCGTGGGCGCTAGCCGATTATGGTTTCCGGGCAATTATCGCGGCCAGTTTTGCGGATATTTTTTTTAATAATTGTTTCAAGAATGGTTTGCTGCCGATTCGGCTGGCTACGCAACAAATAGATGCCTTGTTTAAAGCCGTGGACACCACGCCGGGTTATCGTTTGCAAATTGAGCTGGCGCAGCAAAGTATTACCACACCAGATGGAACAGTCTATTCATTTGAAGTTGAAGTTTTTCGCAAGCATTGCTTGTTGAATGGCCTGGATGATATCGGGCTGACCTTGCAGCATGTGGACGAGATCAAGGTCTTTGAGACCCAGTATCGCGCTGCGCAGCCGTGGTTGTTTTTGTAGGAAAAGGGAAGTCATGAAAATTGCAGTACTGCCTGGTGACGGCATTGGGCCGGAGATTGTGGCGCAAGCGGTGAAAATATTGCACGCCTTGCGTAGCGATGGCTTGAAGATTGAGTTGGAACAGGCTCACATTGGTGGCGCAGCTTATGATGCAGCGGGCGATCCTTTGCCAGATGCGACATTGAAACTGGCGCAGCAATCAGATGCAGTGTTGCTCGGTGCGGTGGGCGGTTATCAATATGATACGCTGCCACGCGCCATGCGTCCGGAGCAGGGTTTGCTGCGCATACGCAAAGGCCTGGGCTTGTTTGCTAATTTGCGGCCAGCTATGGTGTATCCGGAGTTGGTCCATGCTTCCAGCCTGAAACCGGAACTGGTCTCGGGGCTAGACGTGATGATCTTGCGCGAACTTACTGGCGATATTTATTTTGGCCAGCCGCGCGGTATGCGCAAACTGGAAAATGGCGAGCGGCAGGGTTTTGATACCATGTTGTATAGCGAATCGGAAATCCGGCGTGTGGCGCATGTTGGTTTTCAGATTGCCATGAAGCGAGCCGGTTTAAATGGAATGGCAAAAGTGTGCTCGGTGGACAAGGCCAATGTGCTGGACACCAGCATGCTGTGGCGCGAGATCGTAACTGAAGTGGGTAGTGAATATCCGCAGGTTGTGTTGTCGCATATGTATGTGGACAATGCCGCCATGCAACTGGTACGTGCGCCCAAGCAGTTTGATGTGATCGTGACCGGCAACATCTTTGGTGATATTTTGTCGGATGAGGCTTCGATGTTAACTGGCTCTATCGGTATGTTGCCATCCGCTTCACTGGATGCGAACAACAAGGGGTTGTATGAACCCTGTCACGGTTCCGCCCCGGATATTGCCGGCAAAAACATTGCCAATCCGCTGGCCACAATTTTGTCAGTAGCGATGATGATGCGTTACACTTTTACCCGTGAGGACGTGGCACAGCGCATTGAGGCTGCGGTACGTACAACTTTGCAGCGGGGATTACGTACCGCAGATATTGTCGAAGCAGGCATGAAAACAATTGGCACGGATATGATGGGCGATGCGGTGGTGCAAGCACTTTGATTTTGTAAAAGCAATTGCCATAGAGCTTGTAGGGTGGGCGCGTTTTTTCCCCGCAAGGGGGAGGCCGTGGTTGTATAGCCGCTGAAGCGTCAACAACCACGCACTGTGCCCACGCGGTTGGCGAAGATTGTTCCGCGTGGGCACAGAACGTGCCTACCCTACTTGGTGAATTATTTGAAAGAGAAAAAATGAGCAAGAAATACGATGTATGCATATTGGGTGCCACCGGCGCAGTCGGCGAGGCGATGCTGGCCATATTGGAGCAGCGCAAATTTCCGGTAGGTAAGCTCTATCCACTGGCTTCCAGCCGTTCTGCCGGTTCTCAGGTGACCTTCCGCAATCAGGAAATGACTGTGCTGGATGTGGAAGGGTTTGATTTTTCCAAGGCGCAAATTGGTTTGTTTTCAGCGGGTGGCAGCGTATCCGAAAAATATGCGCCGATTGCTGCTGCTGCCGGTTGTGTGGTGATAGATAATACCGCGCATTTTCGGTATGACCAGGATATTCCATTGGTTGTGCCGGAAGTGAATGCGCATGCCATCGCGCAATATAAAAATCGTGGCATTATCGCCAACCCTAATTGCTCTACCATCCAGATGCTGGTAGCGTTAAAGCCTATTTATGATGCGGTGGGTATAGAGCGTATCAATGTCGCCACTTATCAAGCAGTATCAGGCACTGGCAAGGAAGCGATAGATGAATTGGCGGAGCAGACTCGTGCCTTGTTTAATCACCAGGAAGTGAAGGTCGAGGTATACCCCAAGCGCATTGCATTTAATGTGCTGCCGCATATAGATGTGTTTATGGAAAATGGCTACACCAAAGAAGAAATGAAAATGGTGTGGGAGACCCGTAAAATCATGGGCGACGAGAGCATCATGGTCAACCCGACTGCGGTGCGGGTGCCGGTGTTCTACGGGCATTCTGAGGCCGTGCATATCGAAACACGCAAAAAAATCACTGCCGCAGAAGCGCGCGCCTTGCTGGAAAAAGCGCCGGGAGTACAAGTGCTGGACCAGCATGTGCCGGGTGGCTATCCCACTGCAATCGAAGCAGCGGGACAAGACGCAACCTTTGTCGGGCGCATTCGTGAGGATGTATCGCATCCAAGAGGTTTGAATTTGTGGGTGGTGAGTGATAATGTGCGCAAGGGGGCAGCGCTCAATAGCATACAGATTGCCGAAATTTTGATTGAAAAATACTTGCATTGACACATTTACGCACAAGCTCTAAGGTACGCTTTTAGCTTGTGCGGATAAGCTCATGATGTTATGTTGATTGTGTGTAAATAAATATAAGGGTGGCTGAGTGCTGAAATCACATATCAAAGCATTGGGGTTGGTTGCCGGTTTAACTTTATCTGGTTTTGCGTGTGCCCTTAGCCTGGGCGGCATTAATGTCATCACTGCGCTGGGGCAACCACTGAAGCTGGAGATTGCGCTGGATACAGCCAGCAAAGCCGAGACAGCGAGCTTGTCAGCGCATCTGGCCTCACCTGAAATGTTCAAGAACGCAGGCCTGGATTATCCCTACGGATTGCCTCCGCTGACCTTTCATATTGAAACGCGTGCAGGCACTGATGAACCCTATCTGCAAATAACTTCCGAACAAGCGATTAACGAACCCTTCATCAGTTTACTGGTGGAAGTAAGCTGGCCCTCCGGCAAGCTGTTGCGCGAATATACTTTTCTGCTGGATCCGCCTGGTTATGTAGTCGAGCAACCCAAAGTCGCGGCAGTAAAACCAGTAGAACCGGATGTGGTGGTGGCCACGCCACAGCCTGAACCCATAGCTGAAGAGGTAGCAGTTACACCGCAAGTCACAGAAGCTTCTGGAATATTGGAAGAAACGACTGCTGAGCCAGCCGTGGCCACGCCTACGCCCAGCCCATCCATGGACCGTAATGTCGCTTCCGGCCCCATCACGGTGAAGCGCGGTGATACTTTGTACAAGCTGGCCAGTGCCGCCAAGCCTCCCGAGATCAGTCTAGAGCGTATGCTGGTTGCACTTTATCGCGCCAATGCTGCGGCCTTCGACGGCCAAAACATGAATCGCCTGAAAGCGGGAAAAATTTTACTGCTGCCAGAGCAGGCAGAGTTGGATAATTTGGAGCAGGCAGAGGCAATAAAAATTATCCACGCCCAAGCTGCGGATTGGCATGCCTATCGCCAGCGGCTGGCAGCTGCCAGCCGAGCTGCGCCAGAACAGGCACCCAAGCAGGAAGCGTCAGGCAAAATCAGCGCCACGGTTACCGACCAAGCACCTGCTGCAAAAGAAACAGCCAAGGAAATAGTGCGGCTGTCGAAAGGGGAGGCACCAGGGGATCAGACGCTGGCTAATGGAAAAACCAAAGCTGCCCAGGATATGCGCGAAGAAGAGGCGATTGCCAGGAAAAAAGCTTTGCAGGAAACCAATGATCGCGCTGCCATGCTGGAAAAAAACATCAAGGCTATGCAGCGTTTGATGGAGCTGAAAAGCCAGTCTGCTGTTTCATCTGGCAAGCCAGGTGCAGACCAGAAAGCATCAGCCAAAACTGAAACTTCGGCATTAGGTGTGTTGCCGAAAACAGCCCTGCCTGCTTCTGCTGTAGGCGCGGCTAGCGCGGTGCAGTCTGCCAGTGCCGTGTCGTCGGCCAAGCCCGTAGTGCCGCCCCAGACAAGTACTGCCCAGTTTTCAGTGACGAACGTCATAGACACAATGCTCGACAATCCCTTGTTGTTGAGAGTGGGTGCGGTCGTGCTGTTAGCGCTGCTGGTATTTTTCTATCTCTGGAAAAAACGCGGCAGCGGTGGATTTGCGCTGAAAAATAATTTCAGCCTGAAAAATATTTTCAAGCGAAAATCTAAATTCAAGGAAGATGAGGGCAGCATCAGTGGGCGCATTTCCACGCCTATAGTGCCTTCTCCGGAAACGGGTGACTTCACTAGAACATTAGTCACCACCACGGCCAGCCCACCGCCGACCGATGAAGTAGACCCGATCAGCGAAGCTGATCTGTTCCTGAATTTTGGTCGCGATGAGCAAGCGGAAGAAATTTTGAAAGATGCGCTGAGCAAAAATCCAAACAATCATTTAATTCATTTGAAGCTGCTGTCGATTTATGTAAACCGCAAGGACGTCAATTCATTCTCTCTTATTGCCAATCAACTGAAAGATAGCGGGGATGCTTCTGCCTGGGAACAGGCTGTCAGCATGGGCCGCAAATTGGATCCAAGCAATCCAGTGTATGGAGGTGGCGGTAGCAGTGCCGCAGCAGCGGAAAAGAAAGTAGAAATTCCAACTGCTGGGACCGATACAGTAATTGATTTGGGCGCTGTTAAAGCTAAAGAGCAAGCTGCTGTGCTGGATTTTGATCTGACTCAAGATACGCCCAAGCCCAGCACTAAAACTCAGGATACTCCGAATCAGGAACGCACCATAATAATGAAAGCTCCGATGGACTTTGATGTCACAGGCAGCAATACGCCTTTGGCTGTGCCAAGTTCAGAAAATTCTGCAATCAAAGCCCCACAAAAAGAAGCAGAAACACCACCAGCTGAAAAACCATCACTGGAAATGGAAGATTTGGTTTTTGACATCACCGCCAGCCACGCTACACCCCCTGTAGCGGAGGAAGTTAAAGCAGCTGCGTCACCCCCGCCTGCGGAAGATATAGCGTTCTCGCTTAATTTCTTTGAAGACAGCACGCCTGAGGCTAGTGCAACACCTGTGATCAGCAAAGAAACACCCGCGGTTAGCAAAGAAACAATAGATATTGGGTTAAGCGAGATCAGCTTGAATTTAGATGAAGAACCGGCCCCGCCGGCTGCCACTTTCACTTCCTTGTTGCCACCTACTGCGCCCGCAACTGGAGCGTCGGGCGCGACTGATAGCGACGGTACGCAAGAAGAAGATGCGGCGACCAAGCTTGACCTGGCCAAAGCCTATCAGGAAATGGGAGATAATGAAGGTGCCCGTGAAATTCTGGAAGAGGTGGTGCGTGAAGGGACTGAACAACAGCGTACAGAGGCGCAGGCATTGCTGCAAGAGTTAGCAGCTTAGTTTGTTCCTTGTCTGGCATTAGTTCCGACTGCTGATATGCCCCATCCTGCTGCACTGATTTTTCTGTGGGCTGCTCTGGTGCTCAGCATGCAGTCCTTATCCGTGACTGCATTATTCTTCATGGGTGTTCTTTTACTGCTGGCCGCTTATTTATGGTCAGCGGCGCGCTTGCTGATTTTGTTGCGCCGTACCCGCTGGATCATGTTCTCGCTGTTGCTGATCTATGCTTACGCGACACCGGGAAATGCCCTATGGCCCGCACTCGCCCAGTTCAGCCCCACTATTGAAGGATTAACAGGGGGTATAGTGCAAGCGGGTCGTCTGCTATGTGTGCTGGCGAGTTTGGCCATGCTATTGCAAGCCTTGCCACCTGGCCAACTCATTAATGGCCTCTATACCTTGAGTTACCCTTTGCATTTTATTGGTCTGCCGCGCGAACGCATAGCGGTGCGCCTGGCGTTAACGCTGCACTACGCTGAAATGAACTTGCTGCCTTCTGTTGATTGGCATACACACATCGACCACATGCTGGCTCCTGTCTATCAGGGGCAGGCTGCGCAGCATGATATTGAAATACACCACCTCCCCTATACCTGGTTGGATGGCCTGTTATGGGTGGCAGGTACGCTCTTGCTGGCTTGGGTGCTGCTATGAGGATTGCCCTGGGAGTGGAATATAATGGCACTCCTTTTCTGGGCTGGCAAAGTCAGGCGGCAGGTGACACGGTGCAAGATGCTTTGCAGGCTGCGTTGAGTGGCATTGCGGGTGAGTCCATAGTAGTTGTGGCTGCTGGCCGTACTGATACCGGTGTGCATGCGCTGGAACAAGTGGTACATTTTGATACCGGGGTGGAGCGTCCTTTGTCGGCCTGGGTGCGCGGAGTGAATGCCTTATTGCCGAAAAGTATAGCTGTGTTGTGGGCACATCCCGTGCCACATGAATTTCACGCACGCTTCTCAGCCCAGGCACGCAGTTATTGTTATTTACTTATTAACCGTCCGGTACGCAGTGCTTTACAGCAGGGCCGTATGGGTTGGTATCATGCCCCCCTGAATGTGAAACCGATGTGCCAAGCAGTGCAGTATTTATTGGGCGAGCATGATTTCAGCGCCTTTCGCGCCGCAGAATGCCAGGCCAAATCCCCTGTTAAAAATCTGGCGCAACTTGATATACGCAAGCAGGGTGATACTTTGATTTTTGATTTCACTGCCAATGCTTTTTTGCACCATATGGTGCGCAACATTATGGGTTGTTTGCTGTATGTCGGTAACGGCAAGCATCCACCGCAGTGGGTAGGTGAAGTATTGGTCAGCAGGAATCGCAACCTGGCTGCACCGACTTTTGCTCCGGATGGTTTATACCTGTCACAGATTAGCTATGATGCGAAATGGGGATTGCCGCAGATTAAACAGCTCAGCTTTGGATGGGCTGAGGAAGAGGACTGACGGGCACGGAATAGATTGCAAGCCTAACCATGCTGCAATATGCCCGCCAGGTAATGCCCAGCATCATCGGGTCAAGCTCGGACTGACTCTTTCCGACTCGTGCTTTTTTAAATACATATGCAGATCTTCCAGCACATCGTCCTCGATATGCTCTTCTGCCGTCATGCCGCCATAAAAAAAATGATGCAATGTATCAGTGACCAATTCAGTCAGCGTTATTTCTTTCATCGTAACCTCCTCTAAGTTTGTGGTGTACAACCGTCCCAGCAACGGGTAGGCACAGTATTACTATCAAGCTCATCAGGCTCTGTACGATAACGAACATAGGGCGAATGAAATCACATTACATTTATTGAAATTTGGACTGCTACCTTAATGCATTACAATACTGACTTTGTTTCCTTTAGTGCTTCAACAATATGACCCGGATCAAGATTTGCGGTCTCACACGTGTGCAGGATATTCAGGCTGCGGCAAACTGCGGCGCAGATGCCCTGGGGCTGGTGTTCTATGATAAAAGCCCGCGTTATGTGTCCTTGCAACAAGCAGTACAGCTGGCGCAGGCTATTCCTCCTTTTATTGCAGTGGTGGGGTTATTCGTCAACGCCGAAGCTGCGTGGGTGCGTGCAGTGTTGCAGCAAATACCCTTGAGTTTGTTGCAATTTCACGGGGAAGAAGCCCCTGAGTTTTGTGCGCAATTCGGCAAACCTTATCTCAAGGCAATTCGCGTCCAAGCAGGAGTAGATTTGTTACAATGCGCGGCGCGTTTTCATACTGCCCAGGGCTTGTTGCTGGATACATATGTAGACGGCATGCAAGGCGGCACTGGAAAAACGTTCGACTGGACGTTGATCCCGTCGCTGCCCCTGCCGGTGATTTTGTCTGGCGGTTTGCAGCCCGATAATGTGGCAGCGGCTATTAAACAGGTGCGTCCCTATGCAGTAGACGTGTCTAGTGGTGTAGAGTCGGGTGGCGTGAAAATAACTAAAGGCATCAAGGATGCAGGAAAAATTGCTGCATTCATCAACGAGGTTAAGCGAATAGATGTACAACTATCCTGATAGCAGCGGCCACTTTGGCCCCTATGGCGGCATTTATGTGGCCGAAACTTTGATGGGCGCGCTGCAAGAATTGAATGTGGCTTATGAGAAATACCGCCACGATCCTGAATTCATTGCCGAGCTGAACACTGATCTCAAGCATTTTGTCGGTCGCCCCAGCCCGGTGTACCACGCCCAGCGCTGGTCACAGCAACTCGGCGGTGCGCAAATCTATTTGAAGCGCGAAGATCTCAACCATACCGGCGCGCACAAGGTCAACAACACCGTGGGGCAGGCGCTGTTGGCCAAACGCATGGGCAAGCCGCGTGTGATTGCAGAGACGGGCGCGGGGCAACATGGCGTGGCAACTGCGACCGTGGCCGCGCGCTATGGCATGGAATGTGTGGTGTACATGGGCTCGGAAGACATGCAGCGCCAGGCGCAGAACGTGTATCGCATGAAGCTGCTGGGCGCAACCGTGGTGCCGGTGGAGAGTGGTTCCAGAACGCTCAAGGATGCGCTCAACGAAGCGATGCGGGATTGGGTAACCAACATCGAAAATACTTTTTACATCATCGGCACCGTGGCCGGGCCGCATCCTTATCCGATGATGGTGCGCGATTTCAATTCCATCGTCAGCAAGGAATGCGTGGTGCAGATGCCAGAACTGGCAGGACGCCAGCCGGATGCGGTTATCGCCTGTGTCGGTGGTGGCTCCAATGCGATGGGTGTGTTTTATTCCTATATTGATATGCCAGGGGTAAAGCTGATCGGCGTGGAAGCAGGTGGACACGGTTTGAATTCCGGACAACACGCGGCACCGCTGACCGCCAACAGCAAGGTGGGCGTGCTGCACGGCAACCGTACTTATTTAATGCAGGATGAAAATGGCCAGATCATCGAAACCCATTCCATCTCAGCCGGGCTGGACTATCCCGGTGTCGGCCCCGAACATAGCTGGCTGAAAGACAGCAAGCGCGCCGAATATGTTGCGATAAATGATGATGAAGCATTGCGTGCCTTTCATGACCTGTGTCACTTTGAAGGTATCATCCCGGCGTTGGAATCTAGCCACGCATTGGCACATGCTGCGAAAATCGCGCCGAGTATGGCAAAAGATAAAATACTACTGGTCAATCTGTCCGGGCGCGGCGACAAGGATATGGCGACCGTGGCGCGCGTGTCGGGGATTGCGCTATGAGCCGTATACAAGCAACTTTTGCAAAACTCAAGTTACATCATCGCAAGGCGCTTATTCCTTTCATCACCGCAGGTGATCCTAGCCCGTCCATCACAGTGGCCTTGCTGCATACTTTGGTGGAAGCGGGAGCAGACATACTCGAACTGGGTGTGCCATTCTCTGATCCGATGGCGGATGGTCCCACCATACAGCGCGCTTCCGAGCGCGCGCTGAAACACCATGTCAGTCTGCGTGATGTGTTGGGCATGGTGACCGAGTTCCGTAAAAAAGACAGCACAACGCCGCTGGTGTTGATGGGCTATGGCAATCCGATTGAAGCGATGGGCTGGGAGATTTTTTCCCAGCGATGTGCCGAAGCAGGCGTGGATGGTGTGCTGACCGTGGATTTTCCGCCGGAAGAAAGTCACGCAGCATTCGGCCATTTGCAGCGTCACGGCATCGATCCCATTTTTCTGCTGGCACCGACCACCGACGATGAACGCATTGCGCGCATAGCCAAACAGGCACGTGGTTATGTATATTATGTTTCGCTCAAGGGGGTGACGGGTGCCGGAAATCTGGATTTAAGCGACATCAAACAAAAAATCCCGCAACTCAGAAAATACATTACCTTGCCCATAGGCGTAGGCTTTGGTATCCGCGACGCAGAAACGGCGCAGGCTGTCGCGAAATTATGTGATGGG
>JAUSKS010000025.1 GCA_030646595.1 Gallionellaceae bacterium
GTACTCAAAATTGAAAACAACCAGATTGCAGTACTAGGTGGCCTGATGGAGGATCGTGCCGACAAACTCTCGGATGAAATACCGCTGCTAGGCAGAATTCCGCTTTTAGGTAACCTCTTCAAGAATCGTAATGACACCACCACTAAAACCGAACTGGTCATTTTCCTGCGCCCGACTGTCATCAAGGACGCCAGCATCAATGGCGATTACAGCACGTTCCGTGACTCCCTACCCAACCCGGATTTTTTCAAGCCTGATGCTGGGGAAAATATTATCAGCAGCAAACCTTAACCATGAGCCTGCTACTGGATGCCCTGAAAAAAACAGGCGCAGCGCAGCACAGTGCTGCCCAAGGAAATACATCAAATGGGGGAAATACCGCCCCTGCTGTTGCCTCGGCCCGCGCCGCCGGACAAAATCTGTTCGCGGCCAAAACCCTGCCAACGCATATTAAAGGCCGTTTGGGTATTATTCCGCTGGCCCTGATAGGCGGGCTCCTGTTAGCCGCAGGTGGTGGATATTATTTGTGGCGAGCCATTTCTCCTGTGCCCGCCTTGTCCAGACCTTCAGCCGCTGCGCCGCTCATGCAGCCTACCCCTTTAACATCCCCGGTAGCCGAATCCACTCCACAGCCATCGTTAGTAGCCACAAGAAAAACATTGCCCGTACGCGCACCTGTTTCACGCCGCGCTACAGCCCAGTCCAGCTCATCGGTACAAATCAAGACCGATCAATCAGACACAGTTAACTCCACCTTGCTGAGCGCTTATCAGGCCTATCGCAGCGGTGATTTTGGCACAGCATGGCAGTTGTATCGCAGCGTACTGCAACAAGATGCCAGAAATCGCGATGCGCTACTGGGCCTGGCTGCCATCGCCCAATATCAGGGGCAGGAAGCCATCGCCGTGCAATATTATAATCAGGTGTTGCTGCTGGATCCGCGCGACCCCGTTGCCCAGGCTGGCTTGTCCGGGCTGGGCACAAGCGATGTAGCAACGCGGGAGAGTCGCCTGAAATCACAGATCAACCATAGCCCGGATGCGGCTGTCCTGTATTACGCGCTGGGAAATCTCTATGCTGAACAATCACGCTGGAGCGAAGCACGTCTGGCTTATGAGCATGCCAGCACACGTGAACCGGACAATGCGCAATTTATTTTTAACCTGGCCGTCAGTCTGGATCATCTGGGCCTGAGCAAACTTGCGGCACAGCATTACCAGCGCGCACTGGCTCTGGAACGCACGGGTAACGCCAGTTTCGATCATACACAAGCACAGCAACGCATTACCGAGCTAACCGCGCATTAGCCGCCATGTCTGCACAAATCCAATCTCCTGATCGATTGTTGCCTTTAGGCCGCTTGCTGGTGGACAAAGGCGTCATCAGCGAAGACCAGCTACGCATTGCATTGCAAGAACAGCAAAAAAATCATCAGCCGCTGGGACGTTTGCTGGTGCGCCTGGGCTTCCTGTCGGAAGCGACCATCCGCGACGTATTGTCGGAAAACCTGGGCCAGGATAGCGTGGACCTGGCTACGGTCATCATAGACTCCGCTGCCATCAAACTCATCCCCAAGGACATCGCGCGCCGCTACCAATTGCTGCCACTGTCGGTGGATGCGGCCAACAAACATCTGACGCTGGCCATTGCCGACCCGGACAACATCATTGCGCTCGATCAAGTGCGCGCCTTGCTCAAAAATGAATATCGGCTGACCACACAAGTAGCGAGCGAGTCCGACATACTACGCACCATAGACCAGTATTACGGCTTTGAATTATCCATAGACGGCATCCTGCACGAGATCGAGCCGGGTGAGATGGAATACCAGGCGATGCAGGCTGGCGTCAATGAATTCAGCCAGCCGGTGGTGCGCCTGGTGGATGCGCTGCTGACCGAAGCCGTGCAACAAGGTGCATCCGACATACACTTTGAACCGGAGAACAGTTTTCTGCGCATACGCTATCGCATAGATGGCGTGTTGCGCCAGGTGCGCAGCCTGCACAAAAGTTTCTGGCCGGCCATGGTGGTGCGCATGAAAGTGATGAGCGGCATGAACATCGCCGAAACGCGCGCGCCGCAGGATGGCCGTATTTCCTTGCGTTTGTCCGGTCGCGCCATTGATTTCCGGGTGGCCTCGCATCCCACTACGCATGGCGAAAATCTGGTCCTGCGCATACTGGACAGACAAAAAGGCATCGTCGCAATAGACCAGATCGGGCTGGATGAAACCGCGCTGAATATTCTCAAGATGATCATCGCCAAGCCGGAAGGCATCGTGCTGATGACCGGCCCCACCGGCAGCGGCAAGACCACTACGCTGTACTCGGTACTCAATCACGTCAACACCGAGTCGGTCAACATCATGACCCTGGAAGACCCGGTGGAATATCCCATCCCGCTGATCCGCCAAACTTCAATCAACGAAACCGCCAAACTGGATTTTGTGAACGGTATACGTTCCATGATGCGGCAGGATCCCGACATTATTCTGGTCGGCGAAATACGCGATCATCCCACTGCGGAAATGGCTTTCCGTGCCGCCATGACCGGCCATCAAGTGTATTCCACACTGCATACCAACTCGGCTATCGGTGCCATTCCGCGCCTGCTCGACATTGGCATACTGCCCGACATCATGGCCGGTAATATCATCGGCATCATCGCCCAACGCCTGGTGCGTGTTTTGTGCCCGCATTGCAAATATGCCTACCGCCCCGATGCGGCAGAACGCCAATTGCTCGGTATTCGTTATAGCGAAGACAGCACGCTGTATCGCGCCGCAGGCTGCGATTTGTGCCGTCATCATGGCTACAATGGGCGCATTGCCATTATGGAATTACTTAAAATGGATAATGACCTGGATGATCTGGTAGCGCATCGTGCCAGCATTCGCGAGTTGAAAAAAACTGCGCTGGATAAAGGCTTCCGCCCGCTGGCAGCAGATGGTATCCGGCGTGTACTGGAAGGCGTGACTTCATTATCTGAGGTGGCGCGCGTGGTTGATTTGACGGATCGGGACAGATAAGGGGTACAGGATGCGGGATACGGGATACGGGTAATAAAAATGGCGCTCTATTCCTACAAGGCAATCAACGCGCAAGGCAGGCTCTCCAAAGGCTTGCAGGATGCGGCTAATGTAGTGGATCTTGAATTCCGCTTGAAACGCATCGGGCTGGATTTGGTCAACGCCAAGATAGATCAAAAAAAACATTTATTCGCCAGCCGCAAAATCAAGCGTAGCGATCTGATCACTTTCTTTTTTAATCTGGAGCAGCTTGTTCGCGCCAAAGTGCCACTGCTGGAATGCTTGGCCGATTTGCGCGACAGCATGGATGATCCAAAATTTCGTGAGATCATCGCCAGTATGGTGGAATCCATACAGGGCGGCATGAAGCTATCGCAGGCAATGGCAGAACACCCGCAAGCATTCGACAAAATTTTTGTCAGCCTGACCTATGCCGGGGAACAAAGCGCGCGCCTGGAAGAAATATTCCAGCATATAACCGATTCCTTGAAATGGCAGGATGAGATGGCAGCGCATACCCGGAATATCATGATTTACCCTGCCTTTGTGGGCACCGTGGTGATTGCCATTACTTTTTTCCTGATGATTTATCTGGTGCCGCAACTGGT
>JAUSKS010000209.1 GCA_030646595.1 Gallionellaceae bacterium
CTGACCAATGGATATCATGCTGGGATTTTTCAAACCATTCAGCTCAGCAATTTCGTGGTAGTCCAGGCCATGATTGAAAGCAATGCTGTATAACGTATCGCCTTTTTGCACCACATAAATTTTTGGGCGCCAATCGTTATCGCGTAGAGCCGATTTTTTGGCGGCAGATTTTTTTGTGCGATCCTGCACCGGCGCGTGGCCACGCGAAGCACAGCCTGCTAACACCGCAACTGCAAGCAGCAGGCACAGCCCACGCGCGTTGATCAGCTTGATCATGCTTTTCCCAGCAACAAGGGCACAAACCTCACCGCTTCCAGACGCGTTTTGCAATAGCCCTCTTCTGTGCGCTCGATCAGCCATAGAAATTGCTCTTGAGTGCCTAGCGGCAATACCATTCTTCCGCCTATTGCGAGCTGTTCCAACAAGGGTTGCGGGATGTGCGTAGCCGCCGCAGCCATAATGATGCCATCAAACGGTGCAGCTTCAGGTATGCCGATATTACCGTCGGCATAACGCAGGCTTACATTTTTTATCTGCAACTCGCTCAGGTAATCCGCCGCGCGTTGGTATAGCGGATGAATGCGTTCCACCGAATAGACCTCCTTGGCCACCTGCGCCAACACCGCTGCCTGATAACCACAACCACTGCCAATTTCCAGTACGCGATTAAGCGTCATGCCATTGCGGAGAATTTCAATCATGCGCGCAACAATATAAGGCTGGGAAATGGTTTGGCCATGTCCTATGGGCAGGGACACATCATCATAGGCGCGGCTGGCCAATGCTTCATCTACAAAAATGTGGCGCGGCACTGCATTCATTGCCGCCAGCGCCACTTCGTCTTGTATGCCTTGCGCGCGCAGGCGCTCGATCAAGCGATTGCGGGTGCGCTGCGAGGTCATGCCGATACCGCTGTAATGCACGCTCATGTCCCGCCTTTTGCCAACCAGCCGCGCACCGCATCCAGTTGACTATATTGCGTGAGATCCATTTGTAATGGCGTAATGGCCACTCGGCGCTGAGCTACTGCAAAAAAATCCGTGCCTTCCCCGGCATCCTGTTCTTTACCCGCCGCCCCTACCCAATATACGGTCTCGCCTTGTGGATTACTGCTCTTCACTACCGGTTCAGCTTTGTGACGTCTGCCCAGGCGTGTCACTTCCCGGCCTTGTAATTGTTCATAGGGAATATCGGGCACGTTGACGTTGAGCAACCACGGATGGGTATGTGTGCGCTGTTCAAATTGCCGCACCAGATCAGCCACCACGCGCGCAGCCGTAACATAATGCGCCAGACTCTTGCCTGCGAGCGAAACGGCAATGGCCGGAATGCCCAGCAGAAAACCTTCCGTGGCCGCTGCTACTGTGCCCGAATAAATCGTATCGTCCCCCATATTGGCCCCAGCGTTGATACCGGAAATAACCATATCCGGCTGAACCTCCAGCATGCCCGTCACCGCCAGGTGGACACAATCGGTGGGCGTGCCATTCACATAATAAAACCCGTTAGCAGCCAGGCGCAGGTTGAGCGGTCTGTCCAGAGTTAAGGAATTGCTGGCCCCACTGCGGTCACGTTCCGGGGCTACCACTATAATATCAGCAATAGCAGCCAGCGTTTCCGCAAGACAGGCTAAGCCAGGCGCAAAATATCCATCGTCGTTACTAAGCAGAATGCGCATCAGGCAGAATTTAAAATTTAAAATAAGTCAGTAAGTTTACCCTAAAAATGCCCATTAAAAATTAGCTACATGGATGGATTAAGATTTTTTGAGGAGATAACGTACCGCCGTATGTGAGCAAGAAAACTCAAAAAATCTGAGCTCATGCAGTTAGTACATAACTAAAGTTCCAGGAAATTCCCGATACGCATAAAAACAAAAAACTTGACATAAAATGAGCCTATGTGTTAGTAAACAATGGCCCACTCGCTCTACGTTCCAAAAACAGGTTCAACAAGGGCTTAAATATATCAAATTATCAAAACGTTCTTTGTAAAATTAAAGTAATCACTGTTTTTTAACTAAAGGAGTTTTATTATGAATATTGTCCAACGAACCAAACGAACCATGATTCCAGCTATGTTCCTCACGCTCGGCTTAACTGCCAGTCTGCCAAGTTATGCCGATACCTTGTCGGATCTAAGATCTCAATGTTATTTGGGTTGCCATGATGTTATCGTACTACCTAGTGGTTGGACTATAAGTGGCATCCCCGGCGGTGCTGGCGGTGCTAAATCGGGTGATCATGATCTTGCCGGGTGGAATAGCACAGTTGCTGCCATGGGCGATGGCAAATGCGGATTTACCAATGTAGGCCCAGGAGGAACAGCAAGATCAGTAGCTGCCCAGTATTTGTTTGATCAAAGAAATACTGCCACAGCAACATTTACACCGACACCAACATCAACTACACCACCAACGGCAACTTTTACACCGACACCAACACGAACATTTACACCTACAGTAACCGCAACCTTTACACCCACACCAACTGCTACCACGCCACCTCCAGTTACACCAACCTTTACCGCAACATCTACACCGACACCAATATCCACTACGCCCCCAGTTACACCAACCTTTACTGCAACATCTACACCGACACCAACATCCACTACGCCCCCAGTTACACCAACCTTTACCGCAACATCTACACCAACGCCAACACGAACAGCAACACCAACAGCTACTCGTACACCCACACCGACTAGCGGCGGGGATACGCATACTTGGTATGATTATGATTACCAGGGTGGCAGATGCTTCCAGAAAGACCATAGCATCGCGGATCGCGATTGGTGTGAACATCACGGCATGAAGGGCAGTGGTGGTCACAAATCGTTGACCGGTTATGACCGCCATGCTCACCTGGATTACCCAGGGCAGAAGCCATAAGGTGATAATGTTTAAATAGCGTGAATACCCTGCGGATTTTCGCGGGGATTTCTGAATACTAAACCTGGCCTTGCGCCAGGTTTTTTTTGCCGCCGTTTTGGTACCCCGAACACGAATCGACCGTGTGACCTACCCCTTAGGAGGGGGT
>JAUSKS010000029.1 GCA_030646595.1 Gallionellaceae bacterium
TGACCCGCCGCTTCCGTCATCACCACCTGCACTTCGATATGTTGTTTAACCAGCAGACGTGTCAGTTCTGCCGCCTTGTAGGCTGCGATGCCGCCAGTAAGACCGAGCACTATGCGTTTTGCCTGGGTTTGTTCCATAATGCTGTGTATCTTAACACGGGGGTAATTTAACTGGGATATAATCAATTCTAGCCAACCAGAATTTGAGGATATAAAAATGCGTTCAGTGGGAATTTTTGAAGTGAAAACCAAGCTTTCTGAGCTATTGCGATCGGGCGAGCCGATAGAAATTACCAGCCATAAAAAGAGTGTTGCAGTACTGTACCCGAAGCCGGTATCCAAGGGTCCTGCGCAAGTGAAGAAAGATATTAAAGCCATTAATCAGGCTGACCAGCAAGATAACACTGCTGACATGGGCGATTATGTATGAGTCTGTTTAAGCGCGGCGATATTGTGCTGTGTGCAGACGGGCGTGGCGATTACACCGGCAAGCCGCGCCCTGTGGTGATTGTGCAAAATTCGGATTATTTGGATGGGTTGGAAAGTGTCACGATTTGCCCGATGACCCGTGTGTTAAGTGCGGCAAGCGTGAGGGTGCGGATCAAGGCAAATGTCGCTACGGGCTTAAAAGAGCCATCTGATGTAGAGACCGATAAAATTACCACCGTCCGCGTTACCAGGTTGACAACTAAAATTGGTGCAATTGCTGAGAAAGAGTTGGATAAAATCAATCATGCACTGCGCATTTGGTTGGATTTGTAATCCTGATTAGGGATTACACACTAATCGTTCGACATCATGGGAATTAATAATTGGCCACAAGGGGAGCGTCCCCGCGAAAAATTGCTACAGAAGGGTGCCAGCGCACTGTCTGATGCTGAACTGCTGGCGATCTTTCTGCGTACTGGCGTAAGCGGCAAAAGCGCGGTTGATCTGGCGCGCGAGCTGGTTAGTCGATTTGGTAATTTGACTGCATTGTTCGCCGCCAGCCAGAAAGATTTCTGCGAGATTCATGGCATGGGGCAAGCCAAATATGTGCAGTTGCAGGCGGTGTTGGAAATGTCGCGGCGCGCTTTGCGCGAGGAAATGAGTGCGGGCGATGCGTTAAATTCACCGGGTGCAGTGCGTGATTATTTGCAATTGTTGTTGCGTGGGCGCGAGCAGGAAGTATTTATGGTAATTTTTCTCGATTCGCAACACCGCGTGATGGCTGCGGAAGAAATGTTCCACGGTACGCTTACACAAACCAGCGTGTATCCGCGCGAAGTGGTCAAGCGCGCATTGCATCACAATACGGCTGCGGTTATTCTGGCGCACAATCACCCTTCCGGCGTGGCCGAACCGAGCCAGTCTGACCGTGTGCTGACCGATGCGCTGAAGCAGGCGCTGGCCTTGGTGGATGTGCGAGTGCTGGATCATTTTATTGTGGCGGGGGCAGGGTGTTTGTCGTTCGCAGAGCGGGGCATGATATGAGGAGTAAGGAAGATGTTTGATCTGGATAAATTGATAGTCGAATTTGATCAGGGTTTGCGTACCCTGTTTGCCAAGGCGCACAGCACGCGTCCTGCGCCGGATGCGGGTATGCCAGAAGCAAAGCTGCAAGCAAGAGAAAAAAAAATGGCGGCGGCACTGATGCGGGTGAATCATAGCGGCGAGGTGTGCGCGCAGGCTTTGTATCGTGGCCAAGCCTTGACTGCCGGCAATGCTGAGGTGCAGAAAAAATTGAATCAGGCAGCACAGGAAGAGACCGAGCATCTGGCCTGGACTGCGCGGCGGGTGCAGGATTTAGGTGGGCATTTGAGTCTGCTTAATCCGCTGTGGTATGGCGGCTCTTTTGCCTTGGGTGTACTGGCAGGGAAGCTGGGCGATCAATGGAATCTGGGATTTCTGGCAGAGACTGAGCGCCAGGTGGAGGCGCATTTGCATAGCCATCTTGGGCGTTTGCCGCAGCAAGATGAAAAAAGCCGGGCCATCGTGGCGCAGATGGTGGTGGATGAAACCCGGCATGGTGAGATGGCCACTGAGCTGGGTGGCGCAGAGTTGCCTGCGCCGGTTAAGTTGGCGATGAAGGCGAGTGCCAAGGTGATGACAGGGACAGCTTACTGGGTGTAATTCCAGTTCCAACTTTATTAATGCCTCAATCCTGCTCCCTCATTCCAACCCTTCTCCCAGTGGGAGAAGGGCTTTGCAACCCTCTCCCTCCGGGAGAGGGCTAGGGTGAGGGAACAATCTGGCATTATTAAAATGAGAATGGATAAGCGTCGCTTACAGAATTTGATACCACAGCAGACCCAGTATCTCATGCACAAAAATCTTGCTGTTGCGTAATCCTTCTGCGCGGGGAAGAAAGCTCAGCACATTAGTCTGGTAGCGCGTGGTAAAGGCGGTCGGCGTGGCCACAACTTCAAATCCGGCAGCCCGGAAGAGTTGAGCAGCGCGTCGCATATGCCAGGCGTGGGTGACCAGATAGATACGTTTGATGCCAGCTTGCTGCAACACGGGGTAACTAAAACGCGCATTTTGTAACGTATTTACGGAAGCCTCTTCAGTCCAGCGTACCGGGATATTGAATTCCTGTTGTAACACGGTTTTCATTTGTTGCGCCTCGGATAAGGCGTTCTCCAGCGGTGTACCCCCGGTAACTAATATTGGTTTGCCCGTTTCACGTTGCAGCTTGGCGGCATAACGCAGGCGCATTAAAGCCGCATCGCTCACGGTATCTGTGCCATATTCAACCGCATTAAAATACGTACCCCCACCTAATACGACAATGGCATCAGCAGGCTGAGCATGCGTATCCAGCGCGGTGGGTGGGCCTTCCAGCCAGTGCAGCGCGCCTTCGGCAAAATAGGGCGTGGCACACAGCCATAGCAAGAGCAGGGCGCTGGTGAGCAGGCCCCGTCCCCAGCGCGGATACCAGCGGCCTATACCCAGCCCTATGCCAGCCAGCAGCAGCAAGCTCAGGGGTGGCATTAGTAGCGTACTGATTAAATTGGTAACGAACCAGGACATTTAGGAGCAGAAAATTATTGAAGTAAGCCAGGTTTATCCCGCTGCTGCATGGTTTGAGCCGTTCCTCTTTTTTCAATAAACAGGCTGTTGCCTATAATGCGTTTGGCCATACGCTTGGCTTCGGTAGCAGCTGCCGAGACTTCGTGGTGGGAATTGAATTGCCCGGGCAGGATGCACACTGCGCCTATGGATAAAGAAGGGAGTGGATGGAATACCTTGTTGCCATGTCGGTCTTCAATAGTGTATCCCCCGGCCGCACGATGGGCTTCGGTAAAGAGTAGCGCAGAAGCTTGGGCAAAGGATTCCAATGCTTGCTGGCAGCGCCGTTCCCAATCTACGCTTTGCTTTAGCAGAATGAAATCGTCACCGCCGATGTGTCCCAGAAAATCCAGTTTGGCATCACATACCCAGCTCAATATGCGCGCAGTCAACTGAATAATCTCATCGCCTTTGCGGTAACCATAGACATCGTTAAATTGTTTGAAGTTGTCCAGATCACAATAACAGGCATAAAAAGGCGTGGCTGCCTGTAGCAGCCGTTCGGTATGTTCATTGATGGGGACATTGCCGGGCAGCAGGGTCAGTGGATTGGCATAACGTGCAGCTTCGATCTGCATCTGGGTAATGGCTTGCAGCAAGTCTTGCCCGGTAGCCAGGCCGACATAGCGGCCTTGCTCGGTAATGATGAAGCCATCGAGATAATGCTGGTTTGCAGATTTGGAGAGAGTGTGGCTAATCTCCAACAGGGGAGTATTGATATCTACGAGAAGTGGGTGCTCATGCATGACGACTTTACAAGCTTGTTTGGCCATGAACAGGCGTTTGAACCGTTGTGTGTAGCGCTCGATAAAGCGGTAACGATTTATCAGCCCAACTGGCAGTCCCTGCTCTACTACAGGTAGGGCATGCAACCCTGTGTCTTGCATGAAGCGGGAAAATACCCGGCTATTCGGTGTGCTTGGCAGGACAGGCTCCACGGGTGATAGTAGTTTCTGTGCTGTGATATTACGGCTGGTGAGCAGGTTGTTATCGGGATAAACCACAATGGCTGAGCTATTGATTACCCGGCTGGCATCGGCGGAAATAAATAACAGGGGGGCCGCAGTAGAACGGGCAATGAAATAACCCTGGCCAAAGATAATGCCGATGTCGCGAATGATCATCAACTCTGCTTCAGTTTCAATTCCTTCAGCAATAACATGAGTACCCGCGCTGTCGGCTATTTGCTGGATGGATTTCAGGAACTGCAACTTCATCGGGTCAGTATTGACCCCTTGCACAAAGTGCATATCAATCTTGACGAATTCAGGGCGCAACTCGGACCATAAGCGCAAGCTGGAAAACCCTTCACCCAAATCATCAATGGCGATCTTGAAGCCCATGCTGCGATAATGCAGCAAGGCATTGCGCATGGCCTGAAAATCCTCGGTCGGCTGGTTTTCGGTAATTTCAATAATGACCTGTTCCGGCAATATGCCCAGTTTGTCCATATATTCGATGGTCTGGCCGTTCTTGAAGCCGGGGTCGGATAAAATTTCGGGGCTGATATTGAGGAACAGCTTGCCCGGCAAGTTTAGCCGCGCATAACATTCCAGCACGATTTGGCGGCACAGCATTTCGATTTCCAACGATAGCCCGCAACGCTTGGCTGCATTAAACAGGCTGGAAGGAAGGTGTAGCGGGCCGTCTGCCGGACCGCGGATCAAGCCTTCAAAGCCCAATAGCTCACCACTTTTCAGATTAAGTATGGGTTGAAACTGGGCCGTCAGCTTGCGTTGTTCCAGTATTGCATGGATCAGCCCCATGATGGAACCTTGTGCGGTATCGGTATGTGCAGGACCCGCCAGAGGCTGGTCTTCAGGATTGATAGAAAATTGGATAGGCTGGTCTGACGGCATATAAAAATAGTTTAGTGTTCATCCACATTGAAACAATAGCATGCTCTGTTACAACTGAGTAGTCTCTTAAGTGAAGGTAATTTTTAGTGGTAGTGCCGCCGAGGTACTGAGGCAGTCTGACGCATAATTCCGGGTTTGACAGGGGCAGGTGTGTCGCGTAGAATCCGCCCCCTTTGTAGCCATTAAGATTCTTTTTAGAGACGCCATGAAAACATTTTCTGCCAAGGCACACGAAGTTCAGCACGACTGGTACTTAGTGGATGCCGCCGACAAAATTCTGGGCCGTTTGGCCAGCCAGATCGCGGCTCGCCTGCGCGGCAAGCATAAAGCCATCTATACCCCGCATGTGGACACTGGTGATTTTATCATCGTGGTTAATGCGCAAAAATTGCGCGTGACCGGTAACAAGACGGAAGCCAAGCTTTATCATCGCCACACCACTTATCCGGGCGGGCTGTACACCACCAATTTTGCCAAGCTGCAAGATCGCCATCCTGACCGCGTGTTGCAAAAAGCAGTCAAAGGCATGTTGCCCAAAGGCCCGCTGGGTTATGCCATGCTGCGCAAGCTGAAGATATACGGTGGCGCAGAGCATCCGCATGCGGCGCAGCAACCCAAACCCATTGATCTAGTGAAAGCATAAACATGAGCGTGACATACAATTATGGAACTGGCCGCCGCAAAAGTGCAGTAGCGCGCGTGTTCATCAAGCTGGGCAAGGGCGATATCATGGTGAACGACAAACCGCTAGATGTGTTTTTCTCGCGCGAAACGGGTCGCATGGTGGTACGCCAGCCGCTGGAATTAACTGAAACGCAGCATAAATTTGACATCATGGTGAATGTATTCGGCGGTGGTGAATCAGGCCAGGCCGGTGCAGTTCGTCATGGTATTACCCGTGCCTTGATCGATTTTGATGCCACCTTGAAGCCGGTGTTGAGTAAAGCAGGGCTGGTGACACGCGATGCGCGTGAAGTAGAACGTAAAAAAGTCGGTTTGCGCAAGGCGCGCCGCCGCAAGCAGTTCTCCAAGCGTTAAGCTTGTTGAACCGTGCAAGAAAAGCCGCCTTTGGGCGGCTTTTTCATTGTATGATTTGGTCAGGAATGCGGAAGTTAAAACCTTGAGGGCATCTCTAAAAATTCAGAGTTCGCCCAAATGCCCCACAAGGGGACGCCGATCCACTACGGGCAAAATCAGCCCGTGTGGAATCGTCAGCAAGGCGCGGAAAAAATTTCGTAGCGCCGCATATGTAGTATATGTAAGCAAGAAATTTTTTCCGCAACGCAGCAGTTGGGATGAAATGTGGATTTTTAGAGGTGTCCTTGATTAAAGTGGGTATTGTAGGCGGCACGGGTTACACCGGAGTCGAGCTGTTAAGGCTGCTGGCAGCGCATCCGGAGGTGGAGCTACGTACCATTACCTCGCGTGCTGATGCGGGAATAGCGGTCAGCACCATGTTCCCCAGTTTGCGCGGCCATGTCGAGCTAGGCTTCGTTCACCCTGATCAGGCGCATCTTGAGCAATGTGATCTAGTATTTTTTGCCACGCCGAATGGCATTGCCATGCAGCAAGCACGCTCTTTGCTGGAGGCGGGTGTCAGGGTGATTGATTTAGCCGCCGATTTCCGTTTGCAGGATGTCGAAGTATGGAAAAAATGGTATGGCATGGAGCACGCCTGCCCTGATTTAATTGGCAAAGCGGTCTACGGCTTGCCAGAAATTAACCGCGAGCGGATTAAACAGGCGCGACTGGTGGCTAACCCAGGCTGTTACCCGACTGCGGTGCAGCTAGGCTTTATTCCCTTGCTGGAAGCAGGATTGATAGAGTGTGGCAGCTTGATTGCCGATGCCAAATCAGGTGTGTCCGGTGCAGGACGCAAGGCAGAACTGCCTATTATGCTGGCCGAGGCAGCCGATAATTTCAAGGCTTATGGGGTGTCAGGTCATCGGCATTTGCCCGAAATCAAACAGGGGCTCGCTCAAGCGGCAAAACAGGAGATAGGCCTAACTTTCGTACCGCACTTGGTACCCATGATACGGGGTATTCACGCCACTTTGTATGCGCGTCTCAAGCGCGATGCAGATGTGCAAGCGTTGTATGAACAGCGTTACAAGCACGAGGTGTTCGTGGATGTGATGCCTGCGGGTAGCCATCCGGAAACTCGTTCAGTGCGGGGTGCCAATGGTTGCCGTATTGCTGTGCACAGGCCACAGCAGGGGGATACCGTGGTGGTGCTGGCGGTGATAGATAATCTGGTCAAGGGCGCGGCGGGGCAAGCCGTGCAAAATATGAATATCATGTTTGGTCTGCCTGAAACGATGGCCTTAACCCATATTCCATTGTCGCCATAATGCACCAGAGTTTTTTCCGTCGGCTACAGCGTAAATTCAGCATTTCAGCGCCACGCTTGGCTGTGCGCCCCTACATACCATGGTATATACGTTGGGCGATTGCGCTGCCATTTATTTTAGCCACAGCCGGGCTGGTAGGATGGGCTTACGATAGCGGTCTGGAGTTTGCCGGGTTTCACCGCGGGCAAGCAGAACGTGACTTGGCCGATCTGCGCAACGAACTGGCCAGTCTGAAAACCGAAAATGCCAGGCTGGCCAGTTTGGCTGCTTCCTATGAGCGGCAGGCGCAGATTGAACATGCCGCCAATATGGAAACTGCGCGGCAATTGCAGGGGGTCAACGAAGAAAATATACGCTTGAAGGAAGACCTTACCCTTTTTCAAAACCTGACTCAATCGGGTATGCATGAGGGAGAATTATCCATTCAGCATTTTAAAGTTGAGCGTGATACCCTGCCAGGTGAATATCGTTACCGCTTGCTGCTGGTGCAAAGTGGGGGCAAGCGTACCAAAGCATTCCAGGGAAATTTACAGTTACTGATTAATGTGCAGCAAAATGGTGAAAAATCCGTAGTGGTGTTGCCACAAGAAAGCTCGGCATCTACTATTCCAGCAGGAGCAGGCACAGAGGACGCAGCATACCAACTGAATTTCAAGTATTATCAGCGTATCGAACGTGGCTTTCAATTGCCCGTAGACATGGTGATTGAGAGCGTTCAGGTGCGGGTTTTTGAACGCGGTGCGAATGAACCCAAAGCAAAGCAAAGCGTCAATTTGCCTTAAGGGCATAGGAGATAATATGTTTAGTAAACGGCCAGGTAAACCACAAGACCGCATTGATTCATTGATAGGAGCGGCAACCAGAATAGAAGGGAATTTGAATTTTAACGGTGGATTGCGCGTGGACGGCGAGGTTAACGGCAACGTCGTCGCCGCCCCGGATGAACCCAGTACCCTGGTGTTAAGCGAACATGGACGTGTTAACGGTGAAATCAACGTGACTCATCTGGTAATTAATGGGGTGGTGGCAGGTTCGGTCACGGCTAGCGAATACCTGGAACTGCAAAGCAAAGCCAAGATCATAGGGGATGTTCATTACAAAACGCTGGAAATGCAATTGGGCGCAGTAGTTGAAGGCAGGCTGATCCATCTGGAAAATGCAGTGGCTAATAAAGAAGTGTAAACTAGCAACTTAAAGAATTCGTAATGGAGGCAAACATGAATGCAGTAAGCGATATACCCGAAGTAGCAATGCAAGACCCCTTGCTTTTTACCGACAACGCGGCTAATAAAGTGAAGCAGTTGATTGAAGAAGAAGGCAATGCTGATTTGAAATTGCGCGTATTCGTTAGTGGTGGCGGCTGTTCTGGTTTGCTGTATGGTTTTACTTTCGATGAAGTAGCCAATGAAGACGACACCGTGTTGAATAAAAATGGTGTGCAGCTATTGATCGACCCCATGAGCTTCCAGTATTTGGCAGGCGCAGAAATTGATTATCAGGAAGGGTTGGAAGGTTCGCAATTTGTCATTAAGAACCCAAGCGCTACGTCTACCTGTGGATGTGGTTCTTCCTTTTCAGTTTAACTATTTCCCAGCATCCTAAAAACGAGGGGACACCCCCTCGTTTTGTTACGCCTGATAAATTGCGCCAAGTATGCAGGGGTGGCGAGCGCCAGTGGCAGCAGGTAGGTTGGCACTATGGCCGCCCATCGTTTGCTGCGCCAGCCACGCAAACGCAATGGCTTCCACATAGTCAGCATTCATGCCCAAGACATCCGTAGACTGGATGCTGCATTGCCCCAGGCTGGCTTGCAAACTTTGCACCAAAGCCAGGTTATGGCTACCGCCTCCACATAAATAAATCTCCTGCACGCCTTCACAGTAATGTTGAATTGCATCGCTAATGGTGCGGCTGGTGTACGCCAGCAAAGAGGCTTGCACATCAGCAGGTGACTCACCCCCGTGCAATTTGCTGTGCAGCCAGGCCAGGTTGAAAAGATCACGCCCGCTGCTTTTGGGTGGGGCAGTGTGCAGGAAAGGTTCTTGCAGCAAGGCTCGCAGCAGTGCCGGGATAACATGACCAGTGGTGGCCCATGCGCCATCCTGGTCATAAGATTTACCATGGTGCCGTGCAATCCAGGCATCCATCAGCAGATTGCCAGGCCCGCAATCAAACCCTGTGGTGGGCTGGCCCGGTGGCAGATTAGTCAGATTGCTGATGCCACCAATGTTGACGATAACGCGATGGATAGTGGGATGACGCATAACGCGATCATGAAAAACCGGAACCAGCGGCGCACCTTGTCCGCCTGCGGCGAGGTCGCGGCTACGGAAATCGCTGACCACACTGATGCCGCTTAATTCGGCCAGTAACGCAGCATTACCCAGTTGCACGGTATAGCCTAGTTCGGGGCGGTGACGTATGGTTTGACCATGGCAGCCTATGGCACGCACTTGCGAGGAAGCACAGTGAGCCGTTTGCAGCAGGGCCACAGTGGCTGACGCATATTCTTGCGCCAACGCATTACTGATTAGCTGGGCTTGATGCAGTTCATCGTGAGCGGGATGGTGCAGGGCTAACAAACTGTCTTTTAGAGACTGCCGGTAAGGCTGATAATGGCTGGCCAGACATTGAATTGAGTGGGGTGGATGTGGGGCGAACGCCACCAATACAGCATCAATACCATCCAGGCTGGTGCCGGACATAAGACCTACATAAAGCGCCTGGTTTGACACTCCCAACCTTAGGGCTTAATCCAGTTTGGCCAAGGTTGCATTACGCAGCAAACCCAGGCGTGCAATCAGACCACGGGTTGCTTCCTGAAAAGAAGCTTTCTGTGCATTAGGGATTGGGGTGGCGTCGGGTAGGGCGACACGCAAGGGATCCTGTTGCTGACCATTGATCTTGAACTCATAGTGCAGGTGCGGGCCGCTGACCATGCCGGTCATTCCTACGTAGCCAATAATTTCACCTTGTGCCACATGCTGGCCACGGCGCAAGCTCGTGGTGAAGCGGGACAGATGTCCGTATACAGTCGTATAACGGCCTTGGTGATTGATCATGATTACATTGCCATAGCCACCTTGCTTGCCTACAAAAGAAACCGTACCATCAGCCGTGGCCTTGATTTTGGTGCCGATGGCTGCGGCATAATCCACACCTTTATGCGCCCGCCAGGTGCCTAGCACAGGATGCAAGCGAGACAGGCTGAAGCCGGAGCTGACCCGCGAAAATTCGAGAGGGGAGCGCAGAAATGCCTTGCGTACGCTTTTGCCTTCTGGTGTGTAGTAATCGCCCCGGTTAGGCGCTGTTTGAAAATACACGACACGGTAAGCTTTGCCCTGATTGATAAACTCGGCTGCCTGGATACGTCCAGTCTGTACCGGTTCACCATTGCTGTAGGACATTTCGTAGACCACGGTAAACTTGTCGCCTTTACGCAGATCACGATGGAAGTCAATGTCGCCAGCAAAAATTTCAGCTAACTGATTAGCGGCTGGTTCAGGCAAACCTGCGGCGTCGGTGGCGGCAAACAAGGTGGTGCTGATCTCGCCTGTACGCATAAATTGGCGTTGTTCCAGTTGAGCAGGCAGCAGGCTGGTCTTGAAGCTACCCAGATTTTTTTCGATGACGATCTGATTACCTTGATTATCCAGATAGCGTAATGCCAGCAAGCTGCTATCGGCACTGGTTTCAGCCTGTACGGCTTTCCCCACTGCCAGTTGCCGCAGGGATGCGGCGGCTGGGTCACTGCGCAAATAGTCACTGGCAGCAGCGTCCTCTACATTCATGCGGCGCAGCAGTTCGGTAATGGTATCGCCGCGTTGTATATATACATTGCGCCAGAAAGTGGCAGTATTACCCAGAGCAGAAGTGGGGAGGGTGGCTTCCTTATCCTGCGGCAAGGTAATTTCCTGTACCACTGTTTGCAACGAGGCCGAGATAGTGTCAGGCTGTGGAACAATACCAAAGGCTGTGACAACTCCTAACAAGGGTAAGCTGGAAAAAGCAATAAACCAGCGTAGCTTTAATTTGTGTGCTTGTGTCAGGGTATTTTGAGTTAACATTTGCGCCTCCCATTGCGCGGCGGTGTTGATTTGGTTCAAGTTGACCTCACTTTACCAGATCGCAGCCATCCTTCAAAATCCGTTAGGCTGAGGGGATGAACGGTCAGCCATGAAAATTTTAACCAAAATGAATTTTAAGAAATGTTAAACACAATGCCACAAGAGTCAGCAATGGACCTGATTAAACGGGGCTGTGACGAGTTGTTGCTCGAAGCTGAACTGAAGCAAAAATTACTGTTGGGTCGTCCGCTACGCATCAAGGCTGGTTTTGATCCCACTGCACCGGATTTGCATTTAGGACACACCGTGCTGCTCAATAAAATGCGGCAATTGCAGGATCTGGGACATCATGCGCTGTTTCTGATAGGTGATTTCACCGGCATGATAGGCGACCCTACTGGCAAAAACACGACCCGCCCACCGTTGTCACGTGAGCAGGTTGTGGAAAATGCCCAAAGCTATCGCGAGCAGGTTTTCAAGGTGCTGGATGCAGATAAAACCGAAATCGTTTTCAATTCTACCTGGATGGATAAATTCAGCGCGGTGGATTTAATCAAGCTGGCTGCTACGCATACGGTAGCGCGCATGCTGGAACGGGATGATTTTGGCAAGCGCTATAAGACCAATCAACCCATCGCCATCCATGAATTTATTTATCCGCTGGTGCAAGGCTACGATTCCGTGGCACTCAAGGCAGACATGGAGCTGGGTGGCACTGACCAGAAATTTAATTTACTGATGGGACGCGAATTGCAAAAGCATTATGGGCAGCCTGCGCAGTGCGTATTGACCATGCCTTTGCTGATCGGGCTGGATGGCGTAAACAAGATGTCCAAGTCGCTAGGGAATTACATAGGCATTACCGAGCCACCGCAGGAAATATTTGGCAAGCTGATGTCTATTTCTGATGAGCTGATGTGGCGTTACCTGGAGCTGTTGTCATTTGAGCCCATGAGTATTATTGCGCAATGGCGCAGCGAGGTGGAACAGGGGCGTAATCCACGCGCTATTAAAATATTGCTGGCCCAGGAAATAGTTGCCCGCTTTCATGACCAGCGTGCCGCCGAAAATGCGTTGGCAGAATTCGAGGCGCGTTTCAAGCAGGGCATGCTGCCGGATGACATGCCGGAAGTAACGGTTAACGCCAGTGCGGGCAGTATTAATATTGCCCAATTACTCAAGCAAGCCGGTTTGGTGGAAAGCACGTCGGATGGCTTACGCATGATTGCACAAGGCGCAGTCAAACTGGATGGCGAACGAGTACATGACAAAAATCTGCAACTGCAAGCAGGCGCAATAGTGGTAGCGCAGGTGGGTAAACGAAAGTTTGGACGTGTGACAGTGAATTAATTCGAGCACATAAGCGCAGCAAAATTCCCCTTTAATTTGGTGTTGGCATTCTGGAGCAATTAGTTTGAGCAGTGGTGGCGTCTTCAAACCGTCGCATCTGTTTATAAGCGTCGGCAAGTAGGCAATGCGCTTGCAGGGTGGGTGGCGATTGCAACAACGCTGCGCGTAACGCAGATTCTGCTTCGCTAAGATTACCCTTATTTAGTAAGGCCATGCCCAGGCTGTAAAAAGCCATTCCACGTTCAGCTTGCGGAAGTAGCTGCGATTCTGTAGCCGCACGCAAATGGGTGGCCGCTTGTTCATATTTATGGTCAGCCAGCATCCATAACCCGGCTTTGTAATGCACTAAGGCATCGTCAGGAAAATGCGATGACAAGTATTCCCATTCCAGCCCCAGAATAACTTTATTCATGCGCCAGACATGAGTAAGTGGCAAATTCCATTTGGTCTGGATCGGCATCTGGTGCAAGCTGAGACCCCAGTCCCAGAGCAGGTCCATCGCGACACGGGGATCACCAGACGATGCTGACTCGATTAGCACAGCATGATCAGCCTTGATCAGCTTAAGCATCACCTCCCGTGCTTCGGGAATCGTGATGCTATTGGCGGTGGTAATCGCTTCATCATGGCGCTGGCGAGACACTTGAAAATCGGTAATTTTAAGCAGCGCGGGTGCGTAAAATCCGGGGTAAGTGCGCAAATCAGCATCCAGCAAAGCTTCAAAGCTGCGCCAGTCGCGAGGACGTTCCACAGTCTGAAAAATCCACGGCAATGCGATGGCCAGCAATAAGGCCGCACGAGGCACAGGCTTTAACCGCCACGCCAGGGAAACAATCAACAGCAAGACAGGCCATATCGCGAGCGCTAAAAAACGGTCGGAAACCAATGTGGGGGGCGAATAGGGCATGATCTGCAAGTAGGGAAGGCAGAGCAGTAAAAACGCAGTTAAGGCAAATCCTTCAAGAGAACGCCGACGCAGCATGGCTACGGCTCCCCACCCGACAATTGCCAAGGTGATTACCCCCAAGGCAACCATGGCAGGTAGCCAGGGGTCTTCAAATACGGGATAAAAAAAATGGCGGCTTTGCGGAGTGATGGCAAGCTGAACCAGCCACCCCAGTATGGACAAGGTGCGGGTGGCGGCTTCGATACCAAAATAAAAAGGAACCCATACATCGCCCAGACCTGCGCCTTTGGCAATAAATACGCCGAGCAAGATAGCAGCCAATAATAACGATGCAACAGGCCACAGCAGCAGGGCACGGCGTCTGTGCGGCTGCAGAATATCTCGCCAGAAAAAAAACCAAAGCAGGGCAATAATCACTGCCACGGGTACATAGTTCGCCTTGGATAGCATCACGGCTACAAATGCGCCCAAGGCGGCGCATGCGTAGAGCACATTAAAATCACGGTCTTGTTTGGCCTTGAGCGCAAGCCATAAGGCGAGGAACGAGAAAAAATTCGGCAATATATATTTGCGTCCGCTTACCCATAATACCGGCTCGATCAATGTCGGATGCAGTGAGAACAGTGCAGTGACAATAGCCGCAGCCCAGGTTGCGCTGGCCACGTCTACTGGTCGGAAATAGCGCCACACTCTGAATGTGACACCATAGACCAGTGGTAAGCTCAGCAGATATAAGACAATATGATGCAGGCGGAAGGCAGCAGGGGTCAGGCCGAACAGCTTAAGGTCAACCCAATAAGAGAGTTCTCGCAATGGCAGAAATTCAAAGAACTCATTGTAAGGCTCCACAAATAAACGCCATAACTCAGGCAATTGCAATTCCAGCAGCCTGGCATTCTGCGTGATATACATTTCGTCATCGTAAAAAAACGGTGCGTTAATCCCCTGCAAATAAGCGACTACTGCAATCAGGGCGCTGACCAGTATCAGTATCCAAGGGAGAAATTTTTTTATTTGCGTTAGCGAGGAACTCGGCATATGGATAGTCACAGTTGAGCTAGAGAGCCATTCACTTTAGAGATGCCCTGCATCGTAATATATTCGTGACATGGTGGGCAAATTAAAATGGAATAATCCATTCGGTTTGTAGATAATGATAGCGATAATGAGCGCTGTTAAATGATGCGCTTTTAACAAGCCCGGCTCGTAGGCGCAGAGAATAGTGACGGTTGGGTGGACTTTGCAAGCCGCCTTCAAGCAGATGCGTAGTTGAATTTGGATCATCAGCAATTTTTTGTTGCCCGATGCCGGTGGTCAAGTTGAGATTCCAGCCTTGGATTTTTTTTCGCCAGCCTAGTGCCAGCATGGTTTCGGTGTAATGCCCTGGGTTGAAATAGACGCCCCCGACATTATCACTTGTGCTGTCATAGGCACGATAGCGTGCCTGTAGTGTCAGGCCTGAGTCCAGATTTGGTTGCAGGATTAATTTGAGTCGGCCATGATTTCTGGCATTGCCGTCTGAAAAATTTTGCCGAGCGCCTAAGCCGACCAAAGTGACATGCGTCCCCAAACCCTGATCCAGCGCCACGCCTGCCAGCGTAAAATGAACGCCATTATCCAGAGCGGCTGCGGTTTCGACCCAATCCCTGTTGACGAATAATTCCAGGCCAGTATGTTCAGCCAGTGCTTTTCGGTAGTTCCCGTCGAGCGTCAACAGATCATGCCCGCCCTGCTGAAACAAGCCCGCATTCAGCTGCCAGCCATTAGCGGTAGCCGGATCGATATAGCGCTGTAAGAAAGTAAGCTGCTGTCCGTTAAGTGACCAATTATTTTGCTGATACCAATGTGACGTGTAGCGCACCCCGGTGAGCGCATCTGCACTGTGGTAGCGGGGGAGGTATTCCAGTGCCAGGCGCTGGGTGGAAAAATTTTCATTGTCATTTGACACAAACAACTCCGCGCCCGCAGCTTTGCTGAACGGTGTATCCATAGGGTCTGCGATGGCAATGGTATGGGTAAGGCATAAGGACAGCCCTATCAAAATTCTACAGTGTGTGTATTTCATTTTGTGCCCCAATTTTTCTTCCGATTAAATAGTTCGGATAAATAGCCCCCAAGGCATACTGGCTGCATAATCAAACTATAGCCGATGGTGTATATCAGAAAGCCAATAATGTTGGTACGGACCTGCAGGTTTAATGAGGTGAACGTTTTTTTGCCAAAGAAGAACATGACGTAATTCATTGCCATGGCAATCGGTAACAAGGCCAGTGTCATCGGCCCGGCAATCCAGTAATACCCAAACAGTGCCATTATCAAGCCAGGAATAAAGAATACGGTGAATACCAAATCAAGGAACGGAAACAGTATATTCCAGTAAATGAAGAAAGTGGATAAGCGGGGAGCAAACAGAATACTGGGATGTTGTTTGAAAGCTTCAATCATGCCGCGTGACCAGCGTTGACGCTGTCGGCTAAATTGTTTGAGCCTGGCAGGGACATTGGTGAAGACGCAGGCATCTTCACAATGGCCAACCCGATAGCCGCGATTCAGAATTGCCCACGTCAATACAATATCTTCCCCCACACAATTTGGCCAGCCACCCACTTCAATCAAGGTCTGCCTGTCATACAAGGAGAACGCCCCTTGTGCCACCAGCGTGCCCTGGAAAAGAGATTGCGCCCGTTTAATCGCCGCAATTCCATGAAAATAATCCCACTCCTGTGCCCGGGTAATCCAGCTTTCGCGTGAATTCTGTACCAGCACGGTACCAGCCACCACTTTGGTATTGGAGGGGTCTCCAAAATATCGCTCCACAATACTCTTGAGTGCATCAGCATAAAGATAAGAATCGGCATCAAGAGTCACAAGCAACGGATTGCTTGCTTGCGCCAGACCTTGATTGAGCGCTATGGCCTTGCCACCATTTTTGGGCATACGAATCAGCTTGAGCCACGAATAACGTGTCGCTTCATCAGCCACAATAGCCGCTGTTGCATCGCTGGACCCATCATCAATCACCATGACTTCAAGTGGTGCAGGATAGTGCTGCAGAGCAATACTTTTAAGGGTTTTGGAGATGATAGCTTCTTCGTTGTAGGCGGAAATGAGGATGGTAAGTGGGGGATATTCGGCTAACCCCACTCGCACGGGCCGCCTATCCATTAACAAACTGGTCACCAAAAAGGTATTCATAAAGCCAGGAATAATGGCAATACCTAAAATCACTAATGCAGCCAATGCAACACCAATAAAACCGGAAAGTTCATAGAACCAGTATCGGGCTAAATAAACCGAAAGAACGGTCCAGAGTATGGCCGACAAAAATGCAATGACAAACTTGGTTTTTACCGAAGTATATCGGGATGATTGATTACGGCTGAGCCAGTAGCGGCGCAAGGTATAAAGCAAAAACAGCGCAGCAGTGACCCACAGTAAATACTGGGCCACAGTAAACCAATACGAGAATGACGAAGCAGCCGGGGGTTTTGCTACGTCATATATCTTATGCAGTGGGGAAATATCTGGGTTCAGCAGGGGAATATCTGGGCGATGCGGCAAGGCCGCAAGCTGTTCCGGCTCACTCTCCCAGCGTAAACGAAGAGGTTGGACTTCCGGTGTGATAGTAAAAGTGGGCGCATTTACTCTGTCCGACGGCTTGCTCAGGCTGGTGGAAATACGCAACGATGGAAAAAAATTGGCAGTATTCTCTGTGGCTTGAACTCCCCAACTTACCGCCAGTATTAAAGCCAGATAAACCTTCAAAAAGGTTTTGTTATTTAACAATAGATTTCACTGGTAATTATCCTCAAATGTTTTTTTGTCATGTGTATGTCATATTTTACCAGTTTTCAGGTGCTTGATCGGCTAGTTGCTTGCTCAGCATGGGAATTAGCTCGTTGGGAGCGTCAGCCAAGTCTGATAGAATTATGGCTCGAAAATCATATTAACCTGTGGAGTAAAAATGCCGGACAATCGTAGAAGCAGCACCGTTACCCAAGGCGTACAGCGCTCACCCAATCGCGCCATGCTGCGCGCAGTGGGGTTTCAGGATAAGGATTTCGACAAGCCTGTGGTGGGTGTGGCGAATGCGCATAGCACGATTACCCCGTGCAACATGGGTATAGGCGCACTTGCTGTGCGCGCCGAAGCAGCATTAAAAAAAGCTGGGGCCATGCCGCAGACGTTCGGTACCATTACCATCAGTGACGGTATTTCCATGGGCACTGAGGGCATGAAATTTTCGCTGGTGTCGCGCGAGGTGATTGCCGATTCCATCGAAACGGTGTGCAATGGTCAAAGCATGGATGGCGTATTGACCATCGGCGGCTGCGACAAAAACATGCCGGGTGCGATGATTGCCATTGCCCGTTTAAATATTCCCGCAATTTTTGTTTATGGCGGCACCATCAAGCCCGGCCATCATCATGGGCGCGATTTGACCATCGTTAGCGCGTTCGAGGCAGTGGGCCAGTTCGTGGCGCATAAAATTGATGAAAAAGAATTGATGGAGATTGAGCGCCATGCCTGCCCCGGCGCGGGTTCGTGCGGCGGTATGTACACCGCCAACACCATGTCCTCCATCATCGAAGCGATGGGCTTGAGCCTGATGTACTCTTCCACCATGGCCGCAGAAGATGATGAAAAAGCGCAGAGCGCAGCCAAGTCTGCCGAGGTGTTGGTGCAGGCCATCAAAAAACAAATTCTGCCGCGCCAGATATTGACGCGCCAGGCATTTGAAAATGCTATTGCGGTGACCATGGCCGTGGGCGGTTCTACCAATGCGGTGTTGCATTTGCTGGCTATTGCGCATGCGGCACAGGTGCCACTTACGCTGGATGATTTTGAAACCATACGTGCGCGTGTACCGGTGTTGTGCGATTTAAAACCTTCCGGCCGTTATGTCGCCACGGATTTACACAAAGCAGGTGGCATTCCACAGGTGATGAAAATATTGCTGGCGCACGGCGTATTGCATGGTGGAGCATTGACCATTACCGGCGAAACCATAGCTGAAGTTCTTAAAGATGTGCCAGCAGAACCGCGCAAGGATCAGGATGTGATTCGTCCCTGGAATAATCCCATCTACGCACAAGGTCATCTCGCCATTCTAAAAGGCAACCTAGCACAAGAAGGCGCAGTGGCAAAAATCACCGGCATCAAACTGCACCAGATTACCGGCCCGGCGCGCGTATTTGATTCGGAAGAAGCCTGCATGGCTGCCATCCTGGCGCAAAAAATAAAGGCGGGCGACGTGGTGGTGATCCGCTATGAAGGTCCAAAAGGCGGCCCCGGCATGCGCGAAATGCTGTCACCAACTTCAGCCATCATCGGTGAAGGGCTGGGTGATTCAGTTGGCTTGATTACCGATGGCCGTTTTTCCGGCGGCACTTATGGAATGGTTGTTGGCCATGTTGCGCCGGAAGCGGCAGTGGGCGGCACCATCGCATTGGTGCACGAAGGCGATTCCATCACCATCGATTCTGACCGGCGTTTGCTGCAACTGAATGTGAGTGATGCCGAGCTGGCCCAGCGCCGCGCCGCATGGAGCGCGCCCGTTTCAAGTTATTCGCGTGGCGTGCTGGCAAAATATGCCAAGCTGGTGTCCAGCAGCAGTGTGGGTGCGGTGACGGATTAATTACACACAGCGGTCAGTAAACCTCGTGGTATGGGCGTTTCAGGTTTGGAGTGCGGCGACATGTCGCCGCTTTTCTAAAGCGCAGACGTGTCTGCGCACCCCATAGTAAAATCTTGCCTTCGCGGGAACGACAAAACCGGATACATCCATCATGAAGCCGCAATTAGGGAAGGGGATATAAAATGAAGGTTCCGTTTTTATTGTTACAGCAATGCAGGCAAGCGCGTTTCCCAACTACCGCTTTGCTTTTTCAGCTTCTCTTGTTTCTGTTCCCGGCACTGGTGCAGGCAGCCACCATCGTCAGCGTTGACCACCGTGTTGCGGTAACCTTCTCCGAATTCCAGCCCGGCGCTGAGAAAGGCATCTACTCCACCGAGGTGCGTATCAAAAACCATTCCGCCGTGCCCATCCTCGCTCCGCTGCGCCTGGCGGTCGGCAACATCGAAGGCAAGCTCATCCAGGCGCTCAACGCAGAGGGTATCGGCGCAGACGGCTTGCCCTATATCGAGTTTGCTCTCCCGCAAGGAGAGCTGGCTCCAGGCGAGACCACTGACCCAATCACGCTGGTATTCATTCGTGGAAAAGGAAAGGACAAAGACAAACAAGAAGATGAGGGTAGACGGGTAAGCGGCAGTATGACGCAAGCACTCTTGGCTCCACGCGCTTCGCCTTACGCGCTGACGGCGGGGGGTGGCCCGGTAGAGGTGCGCTTCACCGTCATGTTGGTCGGCAAAGAAGAAGCTACCATGCCGGTGTATTTGCGCAATACGGCCAGCGGACAAATCTACCCTATGAAGGAACTGGGGAATGAACTTGGAAATGCTCAAGACAAAGTTCATGACAAACGCATCCATGAGGCGAGTGTAGTAATAGACACTTCCGCCCTGCCGCCGGAAACCTGTTTGCCTTTTGAAGCATACATGGATAGCGGCGGTACGGAGTCGGTCTCGCCACCGTATCGTTTGTGCAGCAGCAGCTTTCCGGTGCGTGTGGCAGCGTCGGACAAAAGCAAACCTGTCGCCTTATCCGACGACGCTAAAGCTGTGGCAGACGAAATTCTGGTGAATGTTGTCCCAGATACCAGTGAAGCTCAGATACTCCGTCTGGCATCCGACATCAATGCGAAAGTGGTGGGCAGTATTCCGCCCCTTAATTTTTATCAACTGAAACTTCCCTCGTCGGTCAGTTCCAATCGCATGACAGAATTGCTTGCACAGCTTGGTGCGCGCGCCGAGGTCAAAGCAGCATCAGTCAATGCGATAGGTGGATATGCGAGTGTGCCATCAGACCCGGAATTTTCAAATCAGCATGGCTTGCAACGGATACGCGCGAACGATGTGTGGGATGCCAACGCCACCGGCAGCGGCGTGACAGTGATCGTGCTGGATTCGGGTATTGATCGTACCCATCCCGATTTTGGTACGGTCGGGAGTTGTCAGTTGGCAGAAAATGACTGTGGTGCTGCGAGTACCGATGCCCTAGGGCATGGTACGCAAGTTGCGGGAATAGTGTCGGCCCAGACCAACAATGCATTAGGGATAGCTGGTATTGCCTATGGGGGGAAAATTCACTCCATACAGGTAAGTGCGGATGCGACAATTACTGATGCGGAAATGACACAAGGTTTCACCGATGCTGCTGCGTATGGTGTTGCTTCTGTTATAAATGCAAGCTTCGGGATACTTAATGGCTTTGCGAATTGGACACCCGTATGCGCTGCGATCGATGCTGCAGTGCTAAATGGAGCAACACCTGTCGCGGTAGTTATAAATGCGGCTGGAAATAATGGTTCGAATGGAAGTTTCTATCCCTCACGATGCAATGATTTGAATGCGGCGCTTACCCGCAAGGATTTGTTCATTACTGTGGCCAACAGTGCATCCATAGTTCATGCGGATTGCGGATCTGTCGCTGTAGATCAACGCTGTAGCACCAGCAATTATGGTGCTTGGGTAGATATAGCCGCTCCGGGATCGGTAATACGCTCAACTGCATTAGGGGGTGGTTACGTCAGCCAGACGGGCACCTCATTTTCTGCCCCCATGGTCTCCGGCGCCGCTGCTATATTGATTTCTTGCGGCGTACCACTGGATCAAATCGAAACCCGATTAAGAGCGACTTCTGTAGTGACCGGCTCCGATCCCCTTGTAACAGTTTCTTTCCCGGATGCTAGCAGCGCCCCGCGTTTGAATATTCATCGCTCATTGGCTATGGGCAACACTGCACCGACTGCAGTAACACTTATGCCCAACAGCATCAACGAAAACAGCAACACTGGTACAGGCATAGAAGTGGGCACACTGACTCCAACGGATGCTAATACCTGCGACAAATTCACCTACAGCATCGTCGGCGGCACCGATGCCGCAGCATTCAACATCGGCGGTGCCAGCAACGACCGGCTTAGATTCAACGCAGGCGTCGTACTGGATCGTGAAGGACAGTTTACTTACCAGGTGACTGTGCGCGTGACCGATTTTTTCGGCGCGACATTTGATCAGCCTTTGACAGTGAGCCTGAATGGCGTCAACGACAACGCCCCTGTATTTACCACTTCAGCAACCGCGAATGTGGCAGAAAACAACACGGCAGTGCTCACAGTGAACGCCACCGATGCCGATTTACCTGCCCAGACGATCACCTATTCCATCAACGGCGGCGCAGATGCCGCCAAGTTCACCATCAATGCCAGCACCGGTGCGCTCAGCTTTATCAGCGCGCCTGATTTTGAAGCACCTACAGATGTGGGTACGAACAACATCTACAACGTAACCGTCAGAGCGAATGATGGTGCAGGCTCCACCACCGACCAGGCCATCGCGGTCACGGTCAATGACCAGAATGACAATGCGCCTGTCATCACCACCGCTGCCGCGCAAAGTGTAAACGAAAATGCAGCATTTTCCGTGGCACTCACTTCAACCGATGTGGACACGGTTGGCACGGCCAGCTTTACCATTACTGGCGGAGCTGACCAGGGCCTGTTCAGCATTGTTGCAGGCAATCTGACCATGACCGCAAGGGACTTCGAAGCCCCAACCGATGCCGATGTCAACAGCACCTACGTGGTGCAGGTCACTGCCAACGATGGGGTAAACAACACCATCAAGACCATCACTGTCACGGTCAACGATGTGAACGACAACGCACCCGTTATTACCACGCTTGCTGCGCAGAGCGTAAACGAGAATGCAGCGTTTTCGGTGGCACTGACCTCGACTGATGCGGATATGGTCGGCACCAACCCGGCTACCTTCACTATTACCGGTGGTACTGACCAGGCCCTGTTCAGTATAGTCGCGGGCAACCTGACCATGGCGGCGAAGAACTTTGAAGTTCCGACTGATGCCGATACCAACAACACTTACGTGGCGCAGGTCACTGCCAACGATGGCGTGAACAATACTATCAAGACCATCACTGTTACGGTCAACGACCAGAACGACAATGCGCCGGTCATTACCACTGCTGCTGCGCAGAGCGTAAATGAAAATGCGGCATTTTCGGTGGCACTCACTTCAACCGATGCGGACACGGTTGGCACGGCCAGCTTCACGATTACTGGCGGGGCTGACCAAGCCCTATTCAGTATTGTGGCGAGCAATCTAACCATGGCGGCGAAGAACTTTGAAGTTCCGACTGATGCCGATACCAATAACACTTACGTGGTGCAGGTCACTGCCAACGATGGCGTGAACAATACCATCAAGACCATTACCGTTACGGTCAACGACCAAGACGATCCCCCCACTGGTTTCCCAACCATTATGGGTACACTGACACTGGGGCAAACCCTCACTGCCGATACCAGTGGTATTGCTGATGAAGATAGCCCGATGGGGCCTTTCAGCTATCAATGGCTGCGCGGAGTAACCGATATTCCTGCCGCAACCGGCAGCACTTATACCTTGGCAGCTGCGGATGTAGGGACGATTGCCAATGTACGGGTTTGTTACACCGCTGGGCCATGGCCGCAGACCTGCCTCACCACGGTCAATGCCACCAACACTGGCGATCCGCACATTACTACTGTTGATGGTGTGCACTACGATTTCCAGGCTGCGGGCGAATTTGTTGTGCTGCGCGGGAACAATGGCATGGAGATACAGGCACGCCAGACGCCCGTGTCGAGTGCCGCGCCTCTTGCAAACAGTTACACCGGGCTGACGGTAGGGGTGAGTATCAATACTGCTGTTGCGGCGCGTGTGGGTAATCACCGCGTGACTTTACAGCCGGATATCAATGGCAGTCCCGCTGCTGCCGGATTGAAGCTGCGCATTGATGGGGTGCAGACGACACTGCCTGCCAGCGGGATTAGTTTCGCATCAGGCGGGCGCATCGTTCCCATCACCAACGGCGCAATGCAGGTTGATTTCCCGGATGGAACGACGATGGTGGTTACGCCGGGTTGGTGGAGTTCACATAGCGTGTGGTATCTGAATATCAATGTTTACCATACCACTGCGCGCGAGGGCATCATGGGTGCCCTGGCCAAGGGTAGCTGGTTGCCGGCGCTGGCGGATGGATCATCATTGGGTGCCAAGCCGGTTGCAACGCATGATCGCTATGTTGCGTTGTACGAAAAATTTGCCGATTCGTGGCGCGTGAATAAAAAAACCAGCCTGTTCGATTATGCGCGCGGCACATCAACCAAGACCTTTACCTTTGCCCAATGGCCATTGGAAAAGCCACCCTATGTCATTGCACAGGGCGGGAAGGCAGCAAAGCCGCTCCAGCGGAAAGCTGCCCAGCAGCTTTGCCGCACGGTTGAAGGCAAGAACAACAAGGCCGATTGCATATTCGACGTGATGGTTACCGGGCATGCCGGTTTTGCGAAAACCTATTTACTGGAACAAAAAATACGGGCCGGATTAACTTCGGTGGTAGTGCGCGGTGACAAGGGGGATTCCAGACCCAATGCAAGCGTGACCTTTACCGCTACCGTATTGCGACACGCATCGGGTGGGGGAATCGTGGCTAGAAACAAAGATAGCCGGGCTAAAGCAGTTGCAATTACCACTATGCCGACTGGATCGATTCAATTCACACTGGATGGAAAAAATGTGGGCCAGCCCGTCAAGCTCGACTCGAAGGGGCAGGCCATGATTAAATTACCGCGTGTTAAGATTACCCGGCATCAGGTAGGTGCTCGATATATACCCACCAAGGGCAGCGTCTTTTTGCCCAGCAATAGTAGCAACCTGAGCGAAAATATCGAACGCATGCGCAAGGGGACGAATAAGAAGGGTTGAGGGAAGCTGATGAGCGTCCCGTGCTGTAAATTTACAGGAGGATAGAAAATGAAATTCAATATGATCACGAAGATATTTTTTTTATCGAGCTTGTTTTTTATACCGGCGTTGGCTGAGGCTGTTACTGCTGCAGGAGAAGTTGCGCAAATTAGAGGAGCAGGTATTGCCCATGCGCGCGCGTCCGATGGTGGCTTGCGTAAAATCGGAATACACGATGCGGTTTATTCTGGTGACAGCATCAGTACCGACAAGGATACCAGCCTGAATATTCGTTTTGCTGATGGATCACGCTTTGATGTCGGACCCAAAGCGGAATTTGTGGTGGATAAATTCAGTTATCAGCAAGGGACCGAAGGGGGCGCTTTTTACTCGCGTATTATCAAAGGTACCTTCCGCTTCGTCTCAGGTTTGATCGCCAAATCGAAAGATCGTGACATGAGGGTGAGTGTCAGCGTCGCCACCATCGGCATACGCGGCACACAGGTTGAGGGAGAAGTTTCGGAGCGGCAGGAAAAAGATGGAGTGAGCGTAGATGCATCGGCCAAGGTCGTGCTGCTGGAGCCTGAAGAAAAAGGCAAGGAAACGTCCATCATTGTTTCCAATGAATTTGGCAGTGTGGTTATTGATAAGCCTGGTTACGGGACTGAAATACCGGATGAAAAAAGTCCGCCATCGCCAGTGCGCAAGATGCAGTTGCATACTATAGATAATATTCTGCGTGCGCTTCGCTCTTCCGTGCGTCAGGGAGGCGCGCCCAAGCCGCGTATGCCATAGTGGATAGATTTGCCCGCGCCAATTTGATACCTGTGTACAGCATCTTTTTGTCCATCGCTGTCCGGCGAGATAAGGCGGGACGGTGAGCGAGCATGAAAATTCAATTTAATAAATATTTCAGCCTGCGCCATTTCTATCCGGTCGTGGCTGGATTAGCCTTGGTATTCGGTACGTGCGTGGTGCAATTATCCGAAAAAGGTACACTTAAATCCCTGCAACAACGTATTGAATGGCTGGCCTATAACGTGCGCCTCAACGCCAGTCTTCCGGAAAAAAATGTACTAGACCCACGTATCGTTATTGTAGACATAGACGAGAAGAGTCTTAAAGCGGAAGGGCGCTGGCCGTGGTCGCGCGAAAAAATTGCCAATCTGATAGATAAACTGTTCGAGAGCAAGGTGTCGGTAGTCGCTTTCGACGTATTGTTCGCCGAGCCGGAAGAAAATCCTGCGCAGCACGTCCTGGAAAAATTGCCTGACTCGCAAAAGAAAGTCCTGGAGCCAGCCTTGCGCGAAATGATGCCCAAGCTGGATGCCGATTCCAAATTGGCAGCCCAACTAAAAGGACGCAACGTGGTATTGGGTTATACCTTCAGAGGGGGGCAGCAGGAGTCAGTGGGGCAATTACCTCACCCCTTGTCCGGTGCAGACAGCGTCGTGTCACAAAATAGCCTGATTCCGATCATGCCTGGCTACAGTGCCAACTTGCCTCGTCTGCAACAAGCGGCTGCATTTGGCGGCTTTTTTGATGCAGATATGGATGAGGATGGCATTTTGCGCCGCTCACCTTTGTTAAAGCGGCATGGCGGTAAACTCTATGCCTCGCTGGGATTAGAGGCTGCGCGCGCTAATTATGCCGGCGAAGCAATCGAAATACATACCGTGCCGGTAGGTGACAGTCTGGCTGTGGAATCAGTGCGCCTGGCGGGCTATGATATTCCGACAGACGCTGAAGGTCGTGTCATCATTCCCTACCGCGGTTCCCATCCCAGCTTTCCTTATGTGTCAGCCACCGACGTGCTGCATGGCGCGGTGGCCAGCACGGTACTGGATGGCACTATTGTATTTGTGGGGACGACTGCACAGGGCCTGCTGGATATGCGTGCCACCCCCATGCAGGCCGTGTATCCAGGAGTAGAGGTGCATGCCAATATTGTGGCCGGTATTCTGGATCATCGCTTTCCTGTTCATCCGGACTGGATAGAAGCGGCAGATTTGTTTTGCTTGCTGGTACTGGGTGTTGCGCTGTCATTATGGCTGCCATGGTTAAGCCCGTTACGCGCATTATTATTAAGCATTGCCGTAGGTGCAACCTTAATCATGTTCAATATGTGGCTGTGGCGTGAACATGGATTAGTGATGAATATCGCTACCCCGGCTATCCTGCTTTTTCTGTTGACCTTGCTTAACATGGCTTATGGTTTCCTGAGCGAGTCGCGCGGGCGGGCATTTTTAAAGGATAAGTTTGGCCAGTATGTACCACCGGCAGTCGTTGATGAAATGGTTCTTCATCCGGGAGAAGATTTTGGTTTTGATGGAGACAGCCGTGAAATGACAGTACTGTTTTCTGATGTGCGTAATTTCACCACTATTTCTGAATCGCTCTCCGCCAATGAATTAAAAAAATTACTCAACGAGTTTTTTACCCCGATGACGCGCATCATTTTTGACCAGCGTGGCACCATAGATAAATACGTCGGCGATATGATCATGGCTTTCTGGGGCGCACCACAGCGTAATGAACAGCATGCGCGCTATGCGTTGGATGCCGCATTCGATATGTTGCGCAAGGTGGAAGAGCTGAAGCCAGTGTTCAAAGCCCATGGGTTGCCCGAAGTGGACATCGGCATTGGGATTAACACGGGTTTGATGAATGTGGGCGACATGGGCTCGGAATTTCGTCGCGCCTATACGGTAATCGGCGACACCGTCAATCTTGCCTCTCGTCTGGAAAGTTTGACCAAATTTTACGGCGCTAAATTGATTGTCGGAGAAAACACGCGCAAGGGACAAGACCATATCTTGTTTCGTCAACTGGATCTGGTGCGCGTGAAAGGCAAGAAAGACGCAGTGAATATTTTTGAACCAATAGGCTATCGGGAACAGGCATCGCCTGAATTGCTGGCTGAACTTGAGCTTTACCAGCAGGCAATAGACCAGTATTTTACCCGCCAGTGGCTGGAAGCCAAGCTTACATTCAAACGTCTGCAACAGCAAAATCCCGGTGTGCCTATTTATACTGTTTATCTTGAGCGTATAGAAATATTGCGCGAGCGCGGCTTGGGGCCAGAATGGGATGGAGTGTACGAACAGCGAAGAAAATAACAGGGAGCCTGAGCTGGCGGTAGCTAGCCAGCGTACTCTTGTTGCTAATTGCTAATAATATTCCCGACCTTAAAATTGTTTAGACAATGTTCAATTTCCCACCGCTTGGGTTTGTTTAGAGCCTGAAATTGCAATTGCATGCCTTTGGGGACGAAGAAATTTTGCGTCCCAGGTTCGTGTTATACCTCCCCGATCCCCACCGTTAAGTATGGCATTAAGTACGTTAGCGTACAGAGTAAGCCAACGATTATAGAGACAATCCTCTCAACAGATATATCTGTTGAGAGACGATGTCTTTCTTACTTAATTAAATGGAGAGCATGCTATGAAACAATTTAAATGGATTTTTACCTTTATCTTCGCTCTCACGCTGACTTCTATTGTGGGTTGCTCCTCTACGCCTACTCAGGAAGGAACGGGAGAATATGTTGATGACGCTGTGATTACCACCAAGGTGAAAGCTGAGATACTGAAGGAGCCAACATTAAATTCCTTTGAGATCAATGTCGAAACTTTCAAGGGCGTGGTGCAACTGAGCGGTTTTGTGGCAACCCAGAATGATATCAACCGGGCAGTCGCAGTAGCACGGGGCATCAAGGGTGTGAAATCAGTCAAGAACGATATGCGCCTTAAGGCTAATCCGTGACAGGTGACAGGTGACGAGTGACAGGTACAGATGACCTGGTCACCTGTCACTCCGTCACTCGTCACCATTTTTTAAAAAAGGGAAGATACTATGCTTTATACCATTGCAGTTGTATTGATTATTCTGTGGTTGCTGGGGTTGGTTACTTCTTACACCATAGGCGGTTTTATCCATATTTTGCTGGTGATTGCCATCATTATGATATTGGTAAATGTCATCAGCGGACGTAAACCTTTGTAACGCTTGTGAGCAACAAATATTTACTCGATGCCCTGCGGTTTTCCGAAAGCCGTTACCGCCGCTTGTTTGAAAGCGCGCGTGACGGCATTCTGTTGCTGAACTTTGAGACCGCAGCGATTGAGGATGTGAATCCGTATTTGATGGAGTTGCTGGGTTATACCTACGCAGAGTTCATGGGCAAAAAGGTGTGGGAGATTGGCCCCTTCCATAATACCCACTTGAGCCAGGAATCATTTATGGAGCTACAGGAGAAAGGAATTATCCGCTATGACGACATGCCGCTAGAGAGCAAGAGCGGCGAGAAAATAGAGGTTGAGTTTGTCAGTAATGTGTATGACTGCGATGGCATAAAAGTCATCCAGTGCAACATCCGCGATATCCGCCCGCGCAAGAAAACGGAAGCGAATATGCGCATGGCAGCCAAGGTGTTTGAGAGCAGCGGTGAGGCGATGATGATCACCGATGCCGAGGCATACATCATCTCGATCAATCAAGCCTTTACCCGCTTGACCGGGTACACGCTGGAAGAAGTGCAGGGACGCAATCCGCGCATGCTGGCCTCCGGCAAACAGGATGCCAATTTCTACCACACCATGTGGGAGGCCCTTAACAAGGAAGGTTACTGGCAGGGCGAAATATGGGATAAGCACAAGGACGGACATATTTATCCAAAATGGATGTCCATCAGTACCGTGCATGATGAGCACGGCCAGGTAAGCAATTATATTTCCATTGCCACCGATGTGACGGCGCGCAAGCAGGCAGAACAGCGCATCCAGTTTCTGGCCTATTTTGATGTGCTGACTGATCTGCCCAACCGTACCTTGCTGCATGATCGCCTGGAGCAACTGGTGGCTGCTTCCCATCGCGACAATCACAAATTTGCGCTGATGTTTATTGACCTGGATCATTTCAAATATGTAAATGATTCCATGGGTCATGAAGTGGGCGATGAATTATTGAAGGCAGTCGCCCTGCATTTGCAGCAATGTGTGCGCGAAGGCGATACCGTGTCGCGCATCGGCGGCGATGAATTTATAGTATTGTTGCGCGAGACTGAAAACGAAGGGGCAGCCAGCGTGGCCGAGAAAATGCTGGCGTTGCTGTCCAGTCCGTATGATATTGGCGACTTGCAGATTTCCACCCATGCCAGCATCGGCATCAGCATTTATCCCGATCATGGCGGTGATGCCGACACGCTGACCAAGCAGGCCGATATCGCCATGTACTACGCCAAAGACAAGGGGCGCAACAACTATCAGTTTTTTACGCCTGAT
>JAUSKS010000031.1 GCA_030646595.1 Gallionellaceae bacterium
GATAGCGTCGCTCATCATCACCCTGTACCGACCACGGCATTACCAGCGTCCGGTAAGGCATGCTGGAGACAGTGCGTTCTATGACAAACTCGTCGTGTATGGCCTCTTCTTCCTCCAGCACTTCGGCCAGCTGATTTTTCAGTTTGGCAATGTGGTTTGATTGTTGTTGAATGGTATCGTGCAAGGCACTGCGCGATTGGGCAACAGCAATTATTTTTTGCTGGAAGGTGTCCACTGCTTGGCGCATGCGTTGCAGCGTTTGCTCAGGGTTTTCAGAGATGTGCTGCTCGGCCCAAAAGAGGTTGTGCGCGCCCATGCCATGCAATTTTCCCAGCGAGTCGCAAATTTCAGTGAGCAATTGATATTGCGGTTGCTGTCTGGAAAGGCTGTCCAATAGCTGGTCCAGAGCAAGCATCTCTTCCTGGAAGCGGGCAATTTTTTCGCGCGCTTCGTTGATCTGCGTATGCAGACCCTGTTGTCGTTTGGAAATCGGGGTACGCACGCTGTGTCTATTTTTCTTTTTTGTTTACGGCCAGGGATATTTTGCTATACCCGGCACTGGCACTGGAGGACATTAATTTCCTCAGCACCTTGAAAGGGACGCTACGGTCAGCCATGATGGTTACTTCGGTGCTATTAGCCACCGCTTCATCATTGATGCCGAGCGTACTTTGTTTAATCTGCTCCATGCGTTCGGTGACTGCCGTGATGTTGTCTTCTTCACTGGCCAATATTTCGGCGATGGTCACCACAGGTTTGCCGTGGATGACCACATCGGTATTGCTCACCATCATCATCACAGTTTGTCTGGGTATAGCATCTACCACCGAATCTGGTAATTTGATGGCCTTGGGCGGCGGGGTGTCTACCCCTAACGCCTGGTTCATCAATAAATAAATCACCATCACGATAAACACGTCCATCAACGAGGTCAGGCTGATGTTCGGCACCTTGACCCGGTTACGCGTCATGCGTTTTAAGCGGCGCGTATTTTTCATGGTGCATCACCGATGGATACCTGGGGAAACAGCGGGGTTCTGTGAGGTCTTTCCTGCCCCTCTTGCTTGACTTCTGCAATCTTGACCGTATCCATGACTTTGATCAGGTGCTCATAGGCAATGTCAGGTTCGATCAGTATGGTCACATCTTGCTTATCTTTATATTTTTCCTTGAGGCGGAGCAAATGCTCGGCCAATTTTTGGAAGTCGTATTTCATATCCATTTTGGGGATGGAAGCCACAATATTCTGGCCATCGCCAATCTCAAAAGCATCTTTGCGCACGATAACTTCTATGGTTATCTGTTTATCCAAAGTAGTGGATGACCCGCCCTCGCTGGGAAGATTAATCTCTTGTATGGAGATGCGGGAAAAAACCGCAGAAAGAATCAGAAAAGCGATTAATACCACCAGCACATTAAGCAAGGCAGTGACATCTATATCCGCCTCGGCATGGTGGCGGTGGTGACGGCGTCTTCTGGCCATATTCAGTCGGTCCGGTTGCGCCGTGCGCTGCTTGAAATGACATTCAGGGTTTTGAGCGAAACGATTTCCAGGCTATCTATAATCCGGCTGGCTTTGGTGGCCAGAAATAAATTGATAATCAGCAAGGGAATGGCGACCATCAGACCAAACGCGGTACAGTTCATCGCTTCCGCGATGCTGGCTGAAAGCAGGTTGGATTTTTCTGCTGGCGCAGCATTGGCCACTGCGTCAAACGCATTAATCAGGCCGACCACAGTTCCCAGCAGTCCCAGCAGTGTCGCCAGATTGGCATACAGCGCAATATAACTGGTGCGTTTTTCCAGTTGCGGCACAATCGCCATCATTTCTTCTTCCATAACAACTTCAATATTTTCCCGACGTTGCACCGTACCTTGAAGTTCCAGACTGGACTGCAACAGTTGGCTGACGGTGGAGTTATCCTGTGCCGTCATTTCGCGCGCGCGCTCGAAATTTCCCTGGCTCAGCACAGGTTGTAGTTGATCCCACAGCTTACGGTTGGCACGCTCTACTGTGCTAAGTTTGATAAACCGCTCCAGGCCGATGGCAAAACCGATGGTAGCTGCCATGAATATCGGAATCATCCATAGTCCACCACTGGTAAAAAATCTGACAACTGCATTAATAAAGTTCATTCACTTACCCCCACGATATATTTAAGTTAATTGGTTGGATTACTCAGCTTGTAAAATTCCAGCTCCCGCATAAAAACATTCTTGTCAATTGGGCTCAATTCTTCAATCAAAGGATTGGGTGCCAACTGAACAGGCTTGCCAGTGCCCACGATGTCCAGATTTTTCCATGGCACGATGGTAAGGGATTTTGGTGCCTCGCTATTGCCCACAATCGACATGCCGGTTAATACTTTTGGCTCGTTTTCAGTTTTGTCTTCCGCCATCACGGCACTTGCCGCAACTGTTGCAAATAACATAATAGAAACTGTCATGGTTAATTTGATCATGTTTTTCCTAACGCCCCAATTTTTTTTGCATATCGGCCACCCATATTTTTGCTACCTTGTCTTGTGACATGGCATCACTATAAATTTGATAATGCTGTAATGCGCACTTATAGTCGCGCATGTATAAATCGCACAGTATGCCCAGATTTTTTCGGGCTATATAAAAATCCGGATATTTTTCCAATGTCCGCTCATATATCTTGCGGGCCTCAAAGAATTTACCTGCTTTACGTTTGAGGATGGCGTATTCATTGCTGGCCACGGCGTTGCCCGGGTCCAGGTCCAGCGCTGACTGGAAATTTTTTTCAGCCAGCTTCAGGTTTCCTGTTTTGCCATAAGCCAGCGCCAGATTAACATAAGGCACAGGGTTATTTGGCAATTGTTCTGCCACTTGGTTTAACAAGGCAATCGCTTTGTTATAGTCTCCCGATTTCATGAAATCCAGCGCCGCATTAAAGTCAGCGCGTAGTTCCGGAGTAAGCACACCTATGGGGGTGATAACCGGTTTTTTGTCTGGCTGGTGGTCTAGCTGGTTGACAGTCTGACGGTTTTCAACTTGCTGGACGGTTTCTTTTTTAGGCACGTTGCTGGCACAAGCCGAGACGATGACGGTCATACTCAGCACCATACCGAAACGGCATTCGCGATCAAAGGCGATAAAAATATTATGGATTAGGGGCTGCATTTTTCGCTTAATGTGGCGTACCTGTTGCATCT
>JAUSKS010000043.1 GCA_030646595.1 Gallionellaceae bacterium
TCGGTGGCCCAGAGGACTGTGAGATGATTTTCGAAGATTTCGCACGCGCCAAAGCTTTGTGGACGCGTTACCACCCCATCACTACGAGCCAGAAAAGCGGAAGGTAACTCCATGAATCCACAAATCGCATGGCAAACATGGCGTCGTATAATGCGTGAACCTAAGTTGCAGGCTACGATATTTGATGAGGGCAAAGAAAATATAGGCCTTACAGAATTCAATCTCTCCAATGAAGAGAGAGAGGTGGCATTGTACTATGCAAGCAAGGCAGATCGTGCGCAGTGGTTTGTGTTGAACTACAGGTTTCGTTTAGCAAACTCGTTCTTGAACGCACTTGATATGGGAGCTCCGTTAGTGCTTCGTACGCTGTTAGCAAAAGGCATAGATTTACAGGCACTAGGGGTGGAGTTCCTAGATCAGAATGGTTGGAGAGATTTTGGTCCTTATGTATATACCTATTGCAAGGACGCATTGCAGTTCCTATCCACCCATCCGGTTGCTGAGAAATCAAAGGGGCTGCGTGAATTGATCGGACTCGAACAGACTGTTTTAAAGTTGCTAGTCAGCCTTAGTGTTGAGCCGGGACAACCAGTACCAAATGGCTTGCTAGAACGAACACCATTTGCCAGTTATTATCGTTGCGAGGTTCATCTTTCAAAATGGATGCGCGACAAAAAATTGTTAGGGATAACGAGCATCGAGGATGGGATTGAACATTATTTAATATATTTACCAGATTTAAAAAGCACTCACAAGTTTGCTTTACTGCCGTCACGAGCCGCTGAAATTTACATATCTCTGGCTCAACCTTGTACCCGCATGCAATTGACAGAAACGCTTAATCGCTTGGGATTTGCTGGCCACACCGACCAAGACGAACAGTGTTTGAATACATTAATAGCTTATAGAGCGATTAACGTCTTCTAATGGGGTGGTCGTCCTATTTTTGGATACGTTCAGCCGGTTTTCCAATTAACTGGCTCGAACACATGGGTGTTCTGACAGATTCACCTATTTTAGAGTGCTACGAAGGATTACTCGCAGAACTTAATAAACTCGAAGCCAAAGCGTGTGCAATCGCCAAAGCACAATCGCCCGGCATGATCACCAAGTTAGAACGTCGGTTCAGTGAGCGCTCCATGCTCAACTCCGGCGAACTCACCAAAGAAATTCGTGATCTCATCGAGCCGATATTGGCTGCACGTAATGCCATATTGACTGAGTCGGAAACATGCATGCAACACTTGCTCTCCGAATTTCAGATAGAAACCCAGAAGGCCAGGCAGCGGTTGCTGGATTTTTTAGTTACGGGTGAGGCCCAAGAGGCGTTGTTTTTGTCAAACCCAGAATCACTACAACGCATTTCAGCACTAATCGAAAGTGGCACCGAATCCATGGATAGCCGTGTCCGACAGCGCCTGCGATTGGGCTGGAGCTATACCCAAAGGCTGTGTGCTAAAAATGATACATGCAGCTTTTTTGGCCCAATAGCTTGGGGAAGATTCGTTGATCGAAATCAGCCGTCGATTAAGTTAGACTTATGTGAGAATCCTTGGCTGTCACTACGGAAAACATTTTTTGAACACTGGGTTGTCCAGCGTCTGACGCAGGCAGTGAATGCCGACCCCACTTTACATAACTACTTACCAGTTTCCATAAGCAGCGGATGTTACGTTGAAAACGGGGCACTGCACTTTCCTCTAGGAAAGACTCAACAACTGGGCCCACTTGCGACCTGCCTGCTGTCAACGATAGAAGCCGTGGGATATGCTGGGATGCCACGAGAACAAATTGTTGCGAGGATTAAAAAGCAGGATTTCCTAGAGGCAGACATTAATGCTTCGTTGGAATTTTTTTTATGTAAAAAAATTTTGGCATCCGGATTGCGCATTGCACCAGGTTTAGTTGATCCATTGGGTCGACTAAGTGGGTTAGTAAGTCAGCTCGATGCTCCGCGAGAGGGAAAAACGCGATGGATTTCACTGCTGTTTCAACTGGAGGAATTAAGGAGCCGTTTTGAAACGGGTGATCTCGATGCCCGTGTCGAGGCCCTTAATATGATGCGTACATTACTCAGTAATGTACGCATTGATCTAACTCGGGCAAAAGGGGAGATGTATGTAGGGCGCTCTCCAATCTATGAGGACTGTTCGCGCAACCTCCACATAGAACTGGGAGGACATCTTGCATGTGGGCTAAAAGCTGATCTCGAACCCGTAATGAAACTATATTGTTGGCTAGCGCAAGCGGTAGCAGTGCGACTGCATGATCGTTATCTAGCATGTTGGCGATCATTACAACCAGAAGGTTCTTGCGAAGCTGCCGTGGATTTTCTAAGTCTTTTCTCGTTGTTGAACAGCCAAGATAACAAGGCCTTAGTGGTTACAGAGATATGCGAAATATTACAAAAATGCTGGGACCAGATTGCTGCTGCATGTTGCATCCAGTCTGATCTTATACTTGGCAGCGAGGATATTGATCTCTTACTAGATCTATTGAAACAGGCTGAACCTAGGGTTGGGTGGGTTTCCCCATTGGGAACAGACATACATTCTCCAGATTTTATGTTAGCAGCGAAAGATATTGCTGCACTTGAACGTGGCGATTACCTTATTGTGCTTGGAGAAGTGCATCCTGCAGTTCATACTGTATCGCAACCTGTTGCTCAGCCTTTCTGTAAATATGCTGAAGAGGTACGTAATGAAGTGGAGCAACTTCTGTATCCGTTCACACTAATAATTGCGGATTCCCCAGAAACTTATCAGCGCTCGCATATCGACTGGCTGGACACGCCATCACTAATGCAATTGGTACTTCCCAATGGAAATGGACGAGTGGCTGATACTCGAATATTACCATCAGGTAGAGGGGAAGTTTTTTTAAAAAACGGGATATTGATCTTTCGCGATCCAAAGTACGGCATCGAACAAGATTTATTAACGGTAATTCCTAGTGAAATGCATCGTGTGTGCTTTGCGCTTGCAGGTGATTTAATTGGGCAAAATGAGTCTCGACGCATTACTGTTGGGCGCGTCATCTTGAAACGGAGGTATTGGCATGTACCAAGTGATCTTTTGCCAGATGCACGGCGAGTTGGCGAAAAGCTAGATAGCTATCTGAGTTGGCGGCACTGGGCAACGGGAATGGGTATGCCGCGCTATGTATTTGTGAAATGCGAAAATGAACCTAAGCCAATATTTGTTGATTTTTATAATCCGCTTGCGCTTGATCTTCTTGCGGGTTTAGCAAAAAAGAAGACAGTTATGCGTTTTTCAGAAATGCGGCCAGATCCCGATGAACTTTGGTTAACTGATAGCCGGGGACGTTACAGTTGTGAATTCCGAACCTCTTACGTTAGCAATAAACCTAGCTCACGGTAAAAACAATTTTGAGTTTCTTAAATGAAATAAACAACAGAGTTAACCACCAAAACTGTATACGATTTGCGCCTAATCACCGACTGTTTGTGCCTATGCATGTCTATGACATCAGTAGTGTTTAGTTAAACCGTGTGATCAGCTATAAATGTTTTGATGTAGCATGTATGGCGTGTTTAGGGACTTTTGGTACACATAACTCCTTATGCAGCAGTTCTCCCATGCGCATGATTCCTTCTTGAATTTCTGCTACTTCGTTGCCAGAAAAGCTGAGACGCAAAGTGTTCTTACCTGTGCCATCACAATAGAAAGCACCGCCAGGCACGAATGCAACTTTGTAGTTCGTTACGGCCGACTCCAGCAGACGAGATCCATCTAATCCTTCAGGTAGATTGACCCACACGAAAAATCCGCCCTCAGGCATGGTCCAAGATATGTTGCGTGGGAAGTACCGCTTCAGCGCATCAAGCATTGCCTCCATGCGCAAGCGGTAAAACGCCTTCTCTTTCTGGATGCAGGTATCGAACGAATCGGTGAGGATGTCAGCGACCACCATTTGATTGATCGTACTGGCATGGAGGTCAACCGATTGTTTGAGTACTGTGAGATGGTCTATGACTACACTGGCTGCGCGCACCCATCCGATGCGCAATCCGGGGCAGATTGATTTTGAGAAGGTACCAATTTGCACTATCGGGGTATGTTCAGAGCCCTGTGAGTTGAGCCTGCGCAGGGCTAGAGTGCCTAACGTGGGAATATTTTCGCCATTGTAGCGTAAATGCACATAGGCGAGATCCTCGATTATTGGTACGCCCCGAGCGAGAGCAAGATCGATGACTTGTTCTCTGCGGCGCAGGGAGAGCGAAATACCAGTTGGGTTGTTGAAGTCCGGAATCAAATAGATGAATTTGAGGCCCTTGTCGAGCGCCGCAATAAGCGGCTCGATCAAGATGCCTTCGTCATCTTCGTCAATAGCAACGAACTCCGGCTGGTAGAACCGTAGTACCTGCAGTGCACCCAGGTATGATGGGCGCGTAAAGGCGATGCGTTCACCGGGCGAAATGAATAGTCGCGCCAGAAGATCGAGCGCTTGCTGGGAGCCAGAAGTAACGATAATGTTTTCCTTAGTCCACGGAGTTGGTTGGTCCGTGAGGTAGCTGGCTATCCACTCCCGTAGCGGGGGGTAACCTTCGGATGTAGAGTATTGTAAGGCGCGGTGCCAAGTATCCGTTGTGCCAAATAACCGATCATAGGCTTGCCGGATACGATCAGACGGAAACATGTCTGCATGAGGAATGCCGCCCGCAAAGGAGATCACATCGGGGCGCTCCAACAGCTTCAGCAACTCCCGTATCTCTGACCTAGGAACATTCATGGCGCGGCCTGAAAACAGCTTGTTAAACCACATGTCGGGTATATTGTCGGTCATCTTTTCTTGCTGTTCCAGTCATTGGAATAAGGGTTTGATCTGCTGAGATGGGTATTGAATATGATCTAGAGTATTCATTGTAACCAGTCCCACCTAAAGTGTCGACCAAATTGGTTTGTTTTTCTATGTTTCATCACCGCTAAACGAGCAGATTGTGTCCGCTTACTTCTGTGGTGCGCTTGGAATTTAAAATCCACGATTGCTCAAATTAGCACAGCTTTGAGTAAGCAGAGCATTCCAAGCCACAATGCATTGCAAAAAATTGACTGCTCATATATATTATTACTTGCCAAACTGTCAAATTTATTTTTTGATGTTTTTAAGATGTTTTTAAATTATGGTAGAGTCGATTATTTTGATAATACGTTTAAAAATTAAATGAGGAGTGCAAAATTAAAATCAAAAATTTTCAATATATCAAAAAAAATATTAT
>JAUSKS010000044.1 GCA_030646595.1 Gallionellaceae bacterium
GCGGTGGATTTTGGCTACGCGCACCTATTTATTAAAAAATCGACCATAAGCAATAACACCGGCGCAACAGGCACTGCCGACGCTGCCACGGTCGGAAATCTGGTAGGCACCTACAAAAATAATGTACACATCCTGAGCGCACAGTACACTCACAGCTTCTAAATAATGTATTGATCCAGGGAAGATGCAAGTCTTCCCTCTTTTATTTTCGGGGGCGGAACATGGTTGAGAAATTCGTTATACGCAAGGCCGCTGTATTGGGCGCAGGTGTCATGGGCGCACAAATTGCCGCGCATCTGGTAAACGCCAATGTGGAAACCTTGCTGTTTGAATTGCCTGCCACAGAGGGTGACCCTAACAACAATGTAAAAAAAGCGCTGGAAGGATTGAAAAAACTGGATCCCAGCCCAATCGCATCGCCTGCCAAGCTCACTTATATTCAGCCCGCCAATTACGAACAGCATCTCGACCTGCTGCGCGATTGTGATCTGGTGATTGAGGCAATTGCCGAACGCATGGACTGGAAATCTGATCTGTACAAAAAAGTTGCACCCCATCTCGGCCCACACGGCATTTTTGCCAGCAATACTTCCGGCCTGTCCATCAATCAATTGGCGCAGGCTTTTCCGGAGGCGCAGCGTCATCGTTTTTGCGGCATCCATTTTTTCAACCCACCGCGTTATATGCATCTGGTTGAGCTGATTCCTTGCATCGGTACGGACGTAACCTTGCTGGACCAGCTGGAAGAATTTCTGGTATCCACGCTGGGCAAGGGTGTGGTACGCGCCAAAGACACACCTAATTTTATCGCCAACCGCATCGGCGTATTTTCCTTGCTGGCCACAGTACATCATGCGCAGCGACTGGGCTTGGGTTTTGACACGGTCGATGCGCTGACCGGACGCTACCTGGGCCGCCCCAAAAGTGCCACCTTCCGCACACTGGATGTGGTCGGGCTGGATGTGTTCACCCACGTCGTTAATACCATGCATGAAGGTCTGAGCGATGATCCCTGGCATCGTTATTTTTCTCCGCCAACCTGGCTGAGTAAGCTGATTGCGCTGGGCGCATTAGGGCAAAAAAGCAAACGCGGCATTTATCAAAAAATCGGCAAAGAAATCCAGGTACTGGATTTAGCCACACAAGCTTATCGTCTGGCCGATGGCAAAGCCGATGATGCCGTAAAAGATATTTTGCGCGAACGCGATTGGGCGAAAAAATTATCCGCGCTACGCGCCAGCGCGCATCCGCAAGCGCAGTTTCTATGGGCGGTATTCCGCGATGTGTTTCACTACTGCGCATTGCATCTGGCAGGCATAGCCAACAATGCGCGCGACCTGGATTTCGCCGTACGCTGGGGCTTTGGCTGGGATAGCGGTCCGTATGAAATCTGGCAAGCTGCGGGTTGGCAGCAAGTAGCAGGCTGGATCAATGCAGACATCGCGGCAGGTAAAGCCATGTCATCGGCAGCATTACCCGCTTGGGTCACCGAACCAGATCGCACGGGTGTACACACAACACAAGGCTCATTTTCACCCTCTCCCCCAACCCCTCTGAATGAAACAACTAGCCATTCGACTAGGCTGCCAGAGACCGCAGCCAAGTCGCTGGTTATCCCCCGGGGAGAGGGAGGAGCGCAGCGGAGGGAGAGGGCGGAATATCACCCCCGCTCCACACTCCCCGTCTACACCCGCCAACCCTATCCTGACCGCCTGTTAAGCGAGCCAGCCCATTATGGCGAAACCATATTTGAAAACGACGAAGTGCGCATGTGGCACACCGGCGATGACCTTGCCATCCTCAGCTTCAAAAGCAAAATGCACAGCATCAGCGATGTCGTATTGGACGGAATTTTGCGCGCAGTGGATGAAGCCGAAGCAAACTGGCGCGCGCTGATTATCTGGCAGACCGAACCCCCATTTTCTGCCGGCGCTAATTTATTACTATTGATGCAAGCCGTGCAGGAAACCGCTGACCAGCCTGCGGGTGTACTCGACAAACTCAAAGGCGCAGCCCAGCGCGTCAAATATACCGTGGCAGGCGGCGGTGGACTAGGTGCGATTGTTAATGCCGCAACCGGCCATGTGCCACGCGTGGAAGATGTAGTGGCAAAATTTCAGCAAGTCTCGCAACGCCTGAAATATGCCATGGTGCCCACCATCGCCGCAGTGGACGGATTGGCACTCGGCGGTGGCTGCGAATTTTCCATCCACTGCACACGCATCGTTGCCTCGCTGGAAAGTTATATCGGCCTGGTCGAAGTCGGCGTCGGCCTGTTGCCCGCCGGTGGCGGCTGCAAGGAAATGGCACAACGCGCCGCAGCAGAAGCTCAGCGTTTCTCCACCGATGGCCGTGTGGATGTCTTCCCCTTCCTGCGCCGCTATTTCCAGAATATCGCCATGGGTCAAGTGGGTAAAAGCGCAGAGCAAGCGCGCGACATGGGCTATCTACAACAATCCGACCGCATCGTCATGAATCGTTTTGAACTGCTGCACATCGCCAAACAGGAAGCGCGCGCGCTGATCGCCACTGCCTATCGCCCACCCATGATGCAACGCCAGATTGCAGTGGCAGGCAGAACCGGCATCGCCACCTTCAAGGCCTCCATGGTCAACATGCTGGAAGGCGGTTTCATTTCCGAACATGACTACAACATCGGCTGCCGCGTCGCTGAAACGATGTGTGGCGGCGATGTGGAAGCAGGCAGCCTGGTGGATGAAGAATGGCTGCTGGATTTGGAGCGGCGTAATTTTATGGCGTTGCTTGCGACGGATAAGACCAAGGCAAGGATTGAACATATGCTGAAGAATGGGAAGCCGTTGCGGAATTAGGAATGTAGATGCTATATCTTGACGCGGAGAATAAAAGTGGCTGACACGTTGATATTTGTCGATGGGGAAAATTTGTCTATACGCTACCAGGAAATGATTAAAGCTGGGAGAGTTCCAGCGCCAGACAATATCGTCATTGAAAATTGCTTTGTGTGGAACCCTCGCATTTTGCTCGACGCCTCATGGGACATTAAGCGGCTTGCCTATTACACCAGCGTGGTGGGAGATGATAAAAAGATCAGTGCGGTACGTGAGAAAATTTCTTCCATATTTTTTTCGTGTCAAAGCGGGGCAGGTGACCACACAAGAACAACTACTGGCCAGTTCGTTCCTTTTGTAAGGAAAAAATCCAGCAGGTCAAAGAAGGAAAGTGTATGTGATATTGCGATTGCAGTAGATGTGATGCGCGAATGTTATAGAGATCACGCTGATACGATTTGGGTGTTTAGTGGTGATGGTGATTTCATCCAGCTTTTCCAAGAAGTTGTGCATAGCGGAAAACGAGCTTACGCATCTGCACTTTCATCTGGACTGAATAGCGAGATACGCTTTGTAGTAGATGAGTTTCGTCTTCTCGATAAATATTTTTTTGTCGAAGAGCCAGCGAGTTCAACAGGCTCGACCGTTTAATTTTGAATTGCTAGGGTAGGGCGGATGAGCGTAGCGTTATCCGCCGAATGAATGAATAAACAAATCAGGAATGCCGCCAAATTGCTGCCCAAGCCGATCAAACCGTTAAAACGGCTTGTGCCTGCTGATGTTGTCGCTGTTATACGCAGAGACCGCAATTTCTGCACAGTAAACTTCTCCAAGGAAGTAATAGAGGACGTACCACGGTTTAAATCGAGAAAGCATGATGATGAGCCCCGATGACCGTTATGATGTTTCCGGTTTGACTGAAGTGCAGTTTGAACCCGGTTCGAATGGCCAGGTGTTAAAAAATCTGCTCGGCATTACTTCATCAGCCGAGATGGATATTGTAGAGGCTTCTGCTTTGGTGAAGGCTATGGACAGCTTGGTCAGAATGTACGATGAGGCGCATCGCTTTACAGTCAGTGATGTGTGTAAATTTCACCGTTTATGGCTGGGCGATATTTACGCTTGGGCGGGCGAGTATCGGCAGGCGAATGTGAGTAAGGGCGATTTCATGTTTGCGGCGGCTGGGCGAGTGCCAGTATTGATGCTTGAATTTGAGCGGGATGTGTTGGCACGTTACACGCCATGCAATTTTAAGGGACGCGACAAGGTGGTGTGCGCGCTGGCCGAGGCGCATGTGGAGCTGGTATTGATTCACCCCTTCCGGGAAGGAAATGGCAGAGCTGCGCGCGTGTTGTCTACTTTAATGGCCTTGCAAGCCGGTTTGCCGTTTCTGGATTTCAGTGCGGTTGCCAGCAAGAAAAAGGAAAGCTACTTTGCGGCGGTGCGGGCTGGGCTGGATAGGGACTACTGCCCGATGGAGAAAATCTTCGCTGAAGTTATCGAGCGGAGCGTCGCGGAGTCTTGATGGGCGCACTTTCGGAGCTGAGCGTTTTGGCGATGGACGCGACTGGCGCGCCAGTTTCGATGGCGGTTGAACTGGACACGTTGATTACCAGCATCTTCCGGTATTGCTCCAGAGTACGCAGATAAGGGTTGGTTTGGATGAGCGATTTTTTTTGCATGGGCTCATGATAGCAACTTTGTGAAATCGTTCAACCACTTTGAGATGGGTTTGCTAGTGCAACACGATGAGGAAGTTTGCTATTCGTAAATCAACATGACGCCGCCGCTTATCCCACAAGACGATTTCAACGAGATCACGCAACTAATCCATGCTGCGCGGCAGCGTGCGGTACAGGCAGTGAATACGGCGTTGATCGAATTGTATTGGCAGGTGGGGCAGTTCATCAGCCGCAAGATCGAGCAGGCGGAATGGGGCGACGGCGTGGTGGCGCAATTGGCTGAACATCTGGCGCGCACGCAGCCGGGGCTGCGCGGTTTTACCCGTAGCAATTTGTTCCGAATGCGCAAGTTTTATGAGACTTATCAGGGGGATGAAATTGTCGCGCCACTGGTGCGACAATTGTCGTGGTCGCACAACATCATCATTCTTAACCAAGGAAAAAGGCCGGAAGAACGCGAATTTTACCTGCGCCTCGCCATCCGCGAACAGTGGGGCAAGCGGGAGCTGGAACGCCAGCTTAAAACCGCCTTGTTCGAGCGCACGGTGCTCAATCCGGTAAAAGTGTCAGCAGTGGTGTCACAAACTCCCCCCGATGTTTTGGGCGTGTTTAAGGACAGCTACATGGTCGAATTCCTCGACCTGCCGCAAGGTCATGCCGAGGCGGATTTGCATCAAGGCTTGTTGCAGCGACTCAAGGATTTTTTGATCGAGCTGGGGCGGGATTTCTGTTTTGTGGGCAGTGAATATCCGCTGCAAGTAGGTGGCCGGGACTTTGCGCTTGATCTGTTGTTTTTTCACCGCGGATTGAATTGCCTAGTTGCCATTGAACTGAAAGTTGGGCGTTTTGAGCCGGAGTATCTGGGTAAGCTAGGCTTTTATCTTGAAGCACTGGACCGGGATGTGAAAAAACCGCACGAACAACCCGCTATTGGTGTGCTGTTATGTGCGAGCAAGGATAAAGAGGTAGTGATATGCACTGAGCCGCAGCCTTTCTCCCGCACTGATCGCAGAGTATCAAACGCAGTTGCCAGACAAGGCTTTGCTGCAAGCCAAGCTGCATGAGTTTTACTTGCAGAATGTAACGGATGAAAATTCAGAAAATGAAGATAAGATGGAAGACGAGGAATTGAATGCTATTGCCGACGCGCGCTTGAAGGACGGAAAACGGCCAGTGAAGGTTAAGCTCAGCAAGCTATAAGGCACGATTCTGCATGAAACACAGCATGAAACCGGGCCAGCATCACAATAGCTCCGCGATGGGGGAGGCGGTATATTTTTTTTGCGCGCTAGTGTATAATATGACCAGAATTATGACCATAAGGAGAGCACCATGAGCACCGTTAATCTGGCAACCGCCAAAGCGCAGTTGAGCGAGTTGATTTACCGTGCCGAGAGCGGCGAAGAAATTTTGGTGACGCGGCATGGTCAGCCGGTGGTGCGTATTTCTGCGGTGCAACAGCCAAAGAAGCGGATAGCGTCACGCGCTGCATTCCGCGCCTCCCTTCCTGGCTGGTCGCAGGATAGTGCAAAGCTGATCCGCGCCATGCGCGACGAGGAGCGTTAGGTCGTGCATTACCTCGACACTTGTTTCATTACGCCGATGTTGCTGAATGAGGCGACTAGCGAGGCGGTTGAGCGGTATGTGGTGCGTGCTGCTGCGGGTAGTTTGTGCATCAGCCAGTGGACGCGGGTGGAGTTCGCCAGCGTGGTGGCGCGCGAGGTGCGCATGAAAAAAATGAAGGCAAGTCAGGGGACATCTGTTCTGGCAGAATTTGATAAATTGGTGCAAGAGTCTTTGCTTGTGCTGGTTCCTATGGCAGAGGATTACAACCTAGCGCACGATTATCTGGGGAAATTTTCTACTGGGTTACGTGGAGGAGATGCTTTGCATTTAGCTATCGCAGTTAATCATGGCGCGAGCAAAATCCTGTCGCTGGACAAAGGGCTTTTAAGTGCGGGGAAGCAACTCAAACTACCAGTGAGCCGGGGTATAAAAATTTAAGTGAGGAGTAATCATGGCCAAACAAATTCAGGAAGCCTACATCGTCGCCGCCACCCGCACCCCTGTAGGCAAAGCGCCGCGCGGTATGTTTCGCACCACGCGGCCAGATGATCTGCTGGCACATGTATTGAAAGCTGCGCTGGCGCAATGCCCTTCACTTGATCCAGCTTCTGTTGGCGATGTCATCATCGGTTGTGCCATGCCGGAAGCAGAGCAGGGTACCAATGTGGCGCGCATTGCTTTGCTGCTGGCGGGCTTGCCTAATACCGTGCCGGGTCTGACCATCAATCGTTTTTGTTCATCGGGGTTGCAGGCCGTGGCGCTGGCGGCGGATCGCATACGCTTGGGTGAGGCAGATGTGATGCTG
>JAUSKS010000065.1 GCA_030646595.1 Gallionellaceae bacterium
AATACGTTTTTCACTGCGCCACCCACTTCTACACCAACCACATCCGTACTGGAATAAATGCGCAGCCGCGCATGATGCAAACTGTGCGCCATCTGCGTCGCAAACTCGCTATCGTTTGCTGCCAAGGTCAAAGCAGTGGGCAAGCCACGCGCCACTTCCTGCGCAAAGCTGGGGCCAGACAGAATGGCATAAGGAAATTTTTGCGGCAGGGTTTCCGCGATGACCTGATGCGGGAGTTGCGCGCTGTCCGTTTCAAAACCCTTGCATGCCAGAATGACGGGTACTGCTGCGGGCAATTGCGCAATATTCTGTAGCGTCATACGCAGCGCAGCAATCGGCACCGCCAGCAATATCAATTCAACATTGTTGTGCGCTACCTGTATATCGGCAGTGAGATTTATTTGTGGCGGCAGAGGAATGTCAGGCAAGTAACGCTGATTAACCCGGCGGCTGCGCATCGTTTCGATTTGCGCCGCATCACGCGCCCATAGCGTGATTTTGTGCCGCGCTGATAAGCTGATGGCCAGCGCCGTGCCCCATGCGCCTGCGCCGAGTATGGTGATGTTCATTTACGAGCCCTTAACTGCCCCACACATCGGCAGTTTTAATATAACCTATCAAGCCATCCTGATGGCGGACTTTAACCCAGCCTATATCTGTATCTTCCAGCCATTCCAGCGCCACTTGCTGGCGTGCTTGCATGACCAGCCCGGCATTTTCGTCGGGTGACTGGCGCACCGCCGCCAGTGCTGCGGTCACCAGCACATAGCGTTTTTTACTCAAGGCACGTTTTTCTATCCAGGCCAAGCCACCGGAATTGTCACGCACTTTGACCCAGGCATCGAGGGCGACCACCTGTTCCACGGGCCAGTAACGGCTGGCGACAAATATTTTTTTGGCTTTGACCGAAGGCGCATCGTAGAGGATAGCGGTATTTTCTGAAACTGAGGCGTAGTCCAGCGCGTATGCGGCAGAGGCTGCAAGAATAAACGCGAGCGTAGCCAGTAATTTCATCAGGTGCCCTAGTGTTTGGTAACCGGCACAGCCTGGGTTTGCTGCTTCTGCTGCTGGTACAGCGCTTCAAAGTTAATCGGGTTCAACAGCACCGGCGCAAACCCACCACGCACTGCAACGCTGGATACTGCTTCCCGCAGATAAGGATAAAGAATATTGGGGCAGGTCACTCCCAACACTGATTCGATTTCTTCCTGCGGCAAGTTACGCACCTGGAAAATACCGGCTTGTTTGGTCTCGATCAAAAATACTACCTTGTCTTTTTCTATTAGCCGCGCAGTAACAGTCACCGTGAGCACGACTTCAAACATGCCTTCCTCAATGGGCGTCGCCTGGGTATGCAACTGCAAATCTATCTGCGGATTTTCCCGTTCCAGGAAAATGCTGGGCGCATGGGGAATTTCCAGCGACAAATCTTTTACATATAATTTTTCGATGTTGAATATCGGTTGTTGCACTGCTGTTGCGTCACTCATTTTTTGCCTTATCAATATTTAACAGCGGATTCAATTCACCACGGTGTTCCAGTTTGGCCAGATCATCATAGCCGCCTATATAACGTGTGCCTATATAGATTTGCGGTACGGTACGCCGCCCGGTTTTTTCCATCATTTGCTGGCGCAATTCCGGTTGCAGATCAACCCGGATTTTTTCAATGTCGGTCACACCCTTGCTCCGCAACAGGCGTTCCGCCAATACGCAGTAGGGACAGACCGCCGTGCAATACATGAGCACCTTACCCACTACTATTTTTCCAGCGGCAAGCCTGCTTTCTGCCAGGCGAGAATGCCGCCTGCCAGATTATATACTTGTCCATAACCTTGTTTACCCAGCGCCACGCATGCTGCCGCAGAGCGTTGGCCGCTGCGGCAATAGACCACGATGGGCCGCTCGCGGTAACGCTCTATTTCAGCTAAACGCTCGTTGAGTTTCGCCAGCGGAATCAGTTTGGCATTTAACACATGCCCCTCTTTAAATTCTTTTTCTTCCCGCACATCCAGAATAAGTGCACTTTTATGGTTGATCAATTGCAAGGCGGCGACGGTATCGATTTCCTTTACACCACGCAAACGATTGCCCAGCAGTGACCATAACAGCATCAAGCCGCTGCCCACGGCAACCGCGATTAACCAGATATTATTTTGTATGAACTGCACGCTGCCACTCCTCATATTTTGCGGATGCAAATTCTAGCAGAGCGGCAAAATGCGCGGGGTCTTTTAATGCCAGGGCGCTCAGTTGCTGCCGCACACGTTCAAAATCTGCCGAATAAGACCAGATGGCGCGCGTCATTTGTAGCTGCGCCGCCGCCTGCTCGCCAGCCAGTGCCAGCAACAAGGCTTCGCGGTACACAACCGGGCTGATCGGTACAAAATGCATCACGCGCTCATTCAGTTCACGCTTGTCCGCCAGATGGTCAGCGTTCAGTTCTATCATGTTGGTCATATAGAGCTCAACCATGGATACCATCATGCCTTGCTTATGGATGTCCATCATGCCTTGCTGCATGCGCCGATTATAATTCTCGGCATCGGTGGCAGAAACCGGACGAATCATCAGCAATGCTTCCAGCATGCGATACCCTTGCCACATTTGCAACAACGATAGCGCACCCAGTAGCAGCATCATACCGACTGAAAGTCGGCCTAAATTACGAAGCTCCAGGCGATAGCAAGTATGGTCCAGCATGCCCAAGGTCAGCGCCGCTATACTTAAAAAATAGGCATACCATAACGGATATTCCAGCATGCTGTGTATGCCCAGCACGGCCAGAATGGAGTAACCCCACCAATGATAAACATTGCGTTCACCCAGCCGCGCTGCCTGATAAATCCATACCGCCAAGGTACCCAATAATATCAATACCCCAGCCAACCCCATTTCCGCTGCCAGATGGACAATCAGGTTATGGGCATTGTTGTATAAGCCTGCAATATTGAGATCACGCAACTGCTCGGTGAGCATAAAATGCTGCCAGGCATATTGACCGAAGCCCGCACCCAGCAACGGAAACTGGGTAAAAATTAACCATCCTTCATGCCACAGATATACCCGTATTCCACCGCTGGGGCCATTACCAAAAAAGCGTTGCGCGGTGGTGATGGTGCCGTCCGCACCTGCCAAGGCAGGCAGTTGCACCACAAAATGCATCAGTCCGAAGCCGAGTATCAGTAATAAACTATAACGTAACAAAGGCAAGCAGGACTTATCGCGGCGCTGCCACCAGTAGGCCATGCCAGCCATCCACAATAAATATAACCCTGCACTACGCGAACCACTTAATACCAGGACGAAGAGCAAGGGCGCAGCCAATAGCGCCACTTGCCAGTGGCGCAGCGGCCAACGCAGGCGCAGCAGACCCAAGGAAATTAAACCCAGGGTGATGTAATTGGCGTAATGATTAGGTTGAGCCACATTGCCATACACTGCAGCCGATGTTTTAACTGTCACCACTGAATCCAGAAAAGTATGCCAGCGATAATGTTGCAACACGCCCAACATGGCATTGATTTCTGCCCCCACTAGTAGACATGCAGCCAGTACTGTAGCCAGCAAGGGCCAGCCCAGCTCTACACGCAAGCGATAACCCAGCAGCATCAATAGCGCGGCCCACAATAAATACAGCGCTCCCAATAAGGCTTGATCGAAATATGCCACTCGCCCCAGCGCCAGTTGCAGTGCCAACAACAACAGCAAAGCGATGGGCAACAGCACAATGCGTGGCACTTCAGGTTGCAACCAGAAGCGCCGCGTAACCAGCAAAGGCATGGCGCACAGCCCCAGAAAAGCTGCCCCCCACTCCTGATAAAAAGTCGTACGCGGATAAGCATGCAGGTAATACAGGAAAGGTAAAGCCCACATCAGGCCCAGCCACATCAAGCTGACATGAGCCAAGCCGATGCGTGAGAAAAAATCTGGAGTCGGTGCAACGGGCTGCACCGCTTTATTTTTTACAGAGGAGCGGGTGCGATTCTTTACCTTGACTTGCGCCATCTATTTTTTTCCTCTCATCATCACGGCCTGCTGTTCCTGATATTTTTGCAAGGCAAATTCCAGCAACGCAGGGAAACGTGTGGGATCGCGATCCAGACGTGCCAAGCCCTCCAATTGCTGCTGCATGGCTGGAAAACTTCCAGGAAAAGTCCAAATGGCGCGTTCCAATTGCAAACGTGCTGCTGCTTGCTGCCCATCGCGCGCCAGCAATAATGCCTGGCGGTAGACCACAGAGCTGATCGGCGTAAAGCGCATCACCCGCTCATTCAAGGCACGATGATCGGCAATGTGATTCCAGCCAGTTTCTCCCAGCACTCTATCCACATAGGGCCGTAGCAACAATGTTTGTTCTTGCAGCGGTGCTATTTCGTCGTATATCTGCCGCGAAATGAGCGCCTTGGTGCGGCTGTCGGTCTCGGCTGATTCCACCAGCAAGGTCGCCAGCTCGGAAAGTTTGTAGTAAT
>JAUSKS010000067.1 GCA_030646595.1 Gallionellaceae bacterium
GCGATGCGATCATGGCTTTCTGGGGTGCACCTGTCAAAACGGCAGACCATGCCGAACAGGCGATTCTGGCTGGGAAAGAGATGCTGGAAGGAATCAAGGAAGTTAACCGCATACTCCGGGAGCGCGGGTTCACACATGAGATCAAGATCGGCATTGGCATTAACACCGGCATCGTCACGATCGGGAACATCGGCTCCGAGCAAAAGAAAAACTATACCGTTGTGGGAGATGCGGTCAATCTATCTTCCCGGCTGGAGAGCATCACCAAGGAATATGAAGCCCCGCTGCTTTTTTCGGAGTACACCTATGAAAAAATCAAGAGTAAGATAAACTGCAAACGCATAGGGAATGTCAAGGTAAAGGGTAGAGAACAGTCGGTCGACATTTACACCGTAGAATAGTGCCGGCGTCAATCAATAGGAGAAGGCTATGAAAAAACACCTACAACTACTTATCATATTCATGACAGGCATGCTCTACACAGCGATATCACATGCAGAGTCGGTGTATTTTGTGCAAAGTGCCAATGCCAAAATCTGGCTCAACTCTTCCTTTGCATCCAAAGTGATTGCTGAGGTGGGAAAGGGGCAAAGGCTAATCTCAACAGGTCAGCAAGGTCGCTGGATAAAAGTAAATTTTGACGGTAAGGAAGGATACATCCCATCCCTGCTTTTATCCACGCATCCACCACTCAAACGACCCATGATCGTTAAAGCAGAAGATGCCGAGATCAGGCAAGGAGTTCGCCGCAGAACTTCGTCCTTCACCAGCGCGGCGGCTGCCCGTGGATTGACCAAGGAAGACCGGGAGCGTGGGGATATTGAAGAGGGAGTTGATTTTAATGCCCTTCATAAAATGGAAGCCTTGACGTTTACCGATAATGAAATTACGCAATTTATGGAAGGAGGTAAATTATGAGACTAGTCCCCTTCTTTAAAATGGCGACCCTTGCTGCTGCATTGATTACCATGCCCATTGCTACTTGGGCGACAGCTGAAAATTGGCGTGAGCGGGCTTCAGCAGAAGAAGAAATAACGTCGAGTGATATTGCTGCTGAGATTGCATTCGGACAGGAAATTTCAGCGAGAATACTGGGAAGATATCGTGCCTATGATAACCCTGCCCTGATCAAATACGTCAATCTTGTCGGCCTGTCATTGGCCCGCAGTACAAACAGGCCAGAGCTGAGCTTCCACTTTATGATCCTCGATACCACTGAGGTAAATGCCTATGCCGCCCCCGGCGGCTATGTTTTTATTACCTTGGGCGCGCTGCAATTAATGAAGGATGAGTCCGAACTTGCTGGAGTGCTGGCGCACGAAATTGCCCATGTCACTGAAATGCACGTTGTTAAAGAACTAAAAATAAAAGGCAAAGATGACTCAGCCGTATCAGGGTTGGCGCAATTGGTGGGTGGCAGTTCAGAATCGGCCCGACTTGCTTTTGCGCAGGCGGTAGACCAAGGGTTCGATATGATATTCAAGGATAAATATAAACGAGAAGATGAAATGCAGGCTGACAAAACTGCAATCACTATTTGCGCGCTCAGTGGCTACGATGCATCTGCTTTGGCAAACTATCTGGAGCGGACACGGGCGGTGAAAGAACGGGTTGCTGATAGTGATACAACGCACCCATCATTTAATGCCAGAATAGCCCAGATCAACGATGTCATTACAAAAGACAGCATAGATATCGGCAAGCTTGCTACCAACCAGAAACGTTTTGTTATGGCAATGAAAGGGCTGAAAACTTCAGGCTTACAAAATCGTTAGGGTTCATAAATGTACTTATTATATGAGTTGAAGTGACATTTCGCATTAGAAACAGCAACCATTTCCTCCCCTTCAAGGGGAGGGCCAGGGTGGGGATGGGGTGAGCTTGTGGCAGCGAAATTACCCCATCCCCATCCCACCCTTCCCCTTGAAGGGGAAGGAGAATATGAGCGGCGTTTATAACGCGAAAGAATTATCCCTCGCCCTTTGGGATTTGCGCGGACAAGCGCTTAATACGACGACGACAGAAAGATCAGCCAGCCGAAGGTAGAGGCATCTTGCACACCCTTGCCGGAGATAATCTGCGACTTGCCTTTGCCATAGTTCACGCTTCCGCCCAGCGTGACCGATGAGCTTCCGGAAAAGTTGGAAATGCTCAGGCTACCACCATACAAATTGATTTGCTCCTCAATGTCAGTAATGCCTGCTTGAATATCCAGCGTGTTGGCCATGTTAGTGTACAGCCCTGCCCTGACTGCCCATTTTTTTGAGAGGTAATACTCTGTTCCAAGCGCTGCATTAATGACCGCAGCTTTGTCGCCATAGGTGGCATCTTGCACTGCCGTGTAATACGTCAAATCACTAGAAAGAAGAAAATTCTTGTCTGCAAAATAGGCCGCACCGATGGCTGCGCGAATAGGATATTGTCTTTTAACGTTGTCGCTTACGGGGCGAGGCAGTTTTACAGAGACCACTGGAGTGCCAATGGGACAACCGGGAGTACTAGAGCTATCCCAGCAAGTATCCTGTTTAATTGAATCAGAGCTAAGTACCAATGTTTTGGATAATGAAAGACCGAGAGATAGCTTATCTGCAGGTGACCAGGCTACACCAAGTATGGGTTTTACCCCTGCCTCACTCAATTTAAAATAGGAATTTGACCACTGGGTGGTTGTATCTGTTCTTTCCACAAATTGATTTTGGATGACTTGTACATCACGTTTATGCGCATAGAGGGTGAGGCCAACCGCAAGATCATGGTTGATTTCTGCAGCTAACGATGGACCGAAGTTAATGGTGTTATCCTTGTTGTTCAAATTCATGGTAAGGCGTGTCACAGAAGCCGAAACATTGGTAAAGGTCTGATTCTGGTCTTCGCTGACTGCATCCGGCACGGCATATGAGAAACCAATCTTGAACTTGCCGATGGGTTTGACGATACCGAAATAGTTTGCCAATAACGCGGAAGATTTCCGCTCGAATGGTTGACCGCCAATAACATTATTGTATTTCTTGATTTGAGTGTAGTAGGCGTTGACGCTCGCGGAAAAATTCTTATCGCCCACATACACGATACCCGCTGGATTGTAGTACATGCCAGTGGCATCATCGGAGACTGCGGTATATGCGCCGCCCATACCAGAGGCGCGGTCTCCGATCAAAAGGTTGTTATAGTGAAATTCGTCCGCAATGGCGAATTTTCCAAAGCAAAATAATAATAATGAAGATAGCCCCAATAAAATTGTCCCACGCGCGAATATATTCATCCATGCCCCCCATTAAAATAATATCACCATCATTCTGATAACGCAGTCATACACCTTCATGTTACTCGATTTTTTCACTTATTCCAGGACAAAAGTGTTACAGGACAAAAAATGCATTTGACTTAGCGATATAATCCAAGTAGCTTGCAAATCGCTTGAAAGTTCAAAGTGGGTTTGCTAATGCTCATAATGAGATTGCGGCCCATCAGGCCAGCGCCAAGCTGATTTCGAGGATATATTTTTTGTTTAATCACATAAGGGATATCATCATGAATACCAAGCATACACTTGCGGCGGTGAAACTGGGCATAGGTGCGATAGCGTTTACGCTGCTGCTGACAGGCTGTGGTGGGGGCGGGTCATCGTCGAGTAGTTCCAGTAGCACGGTGACCGGGGTCGCTACCCCCTCCAAGGTTTCCGTAGTCAATACTAATTAAATCCCACCCTAAGGAGCATGTTATGAAAAATCATATCTCTTTCCTGCTTAGGTTGGCTATCGCCACCCTGATCGTTTTCCCAGCGTTAGCATTGGCTGTACCCACTACCGCACCTTATAACACCGATGTAACGAACAGCTATGTTCAGGACCAAACCTCGCAAGTGATGGGGCGGCTTAACAGCATCTTGTGCTATATGGGTGCCATGGCACCCAACCTGATGGTGAATGAAGGCAATTATATTGCGCTGGTTGACGAAAACACTTGCGGTTCAGGTGGGGGTTCAGGTGGGAAAAGTAATAATACCGGCCCGGCTTATTCATCAGTAGTGGTCAACTCTGCCCGTGCAAGCAATACTGACCCGATGCTGGTCAAGGTTTGGCTGGCACCGCAGTCCGGTGTTGATATGAAGGTATATGCCACCGCCACCTAGGCACCCAGCGCAACGCTGCCTTATGGTGTTTTCCGCATGGATTACTGTGGTACTGCAACAAGTGGTGTCGCTTGCGCAGCGGATATGGGGTACATAAATGCTACCAGCAGCGGCGGACTATCGTTTTATTCTGCCAGTACATTTAGTGCAGCCAGTGAAGTCACTGCCCTGCAACTTAATGCGACCAGCACAAGCGCAGGTAGTGGTGCCGTAGAAAATACCAATGACTGGACTGGCAGCCCAGTCACTACTACTTTTGCATTTGCCTATGATGCAGATTATTTTATTCGAGACAACGGGACTGCTACGCAATGCTTTAACCGGGATCCCTTGCAAGCGGATGAATCTGTCTGGCGCTATGGACTTTATGATGCAACGACTGGCGAGCAGATCACCCGGAATTCTGGTTTTCCGATTGAGTATACCGATACAGGCACAAGTACTACCTACAGCGGCTACATAGGTTATTACGGTTTGTGGATGCCTGTTACCGTACCCTCAGGTGCGACGGTGGAACAAATAAGTTATGACACCGATCCGCCGACCAAGACCTCGTATACCCTGCTTGAGACAGGGGGCAAGCTAACCAGGTACACCACGGGCACCAAGACCCTGGCGGCCTTGAACAAGATCACGTTTTGGTACTTCGCTCCATATGATACAACTGGTAGCCCCATTACAATTCCTGTTGCAGGCACGGCATCTCTAACCTCAATGACCAGCGGTTCGCAATATGAGTTGTATTGGGATAATACGGCGCAGAAATTTTTTGTTTCTGGTGAGCAGGGTTCCACTGGCAATATGGAGCCCCTGGCAACAGCAGGTTTCGTAACTAATGCCGATATGGTGACCGCTAATCCTTGGGGTTTATCTGGTTGGTCGGAAATGGCGGGCGGACAGTTTGGTATCAGTGGCAATGATTTTGATGCGTTGACTACACCAACAACCGCCATACCAACGCCATCAGACATACCTGTCCTCACCCAGACAGCGAATATTGTTTACCCGGATCAATTTGCATCCATCACCGGTGGTCTGACATGTATTAACGACTGTCCAACTGCAGCATCGATTGGATCTGATCAATATGTCAACCCGGGTTGGACACCTGTAGCTTCCAGCGTATTTGTAACGTACACGCTGGATTCAGCATCTGGGAACCTGATAGACCCTGCGGCTTCATCTGTGGTCAGTACTGCCACTTCCGGTGTTTTTGCAAGTGGTGTAATGAGTGGCAGGTTGGTCACTCCTGCAGATGCGACCGCCATGATAGCCGCAAAAGATGCGGCCAGCATGTGTGCCGGTAGTTGTACCTCATTTACCCAGGGGGATGTGGATTTTCTGCCCGCAGGTTCCAGTTATTATATTTGGGAGACCGGCGCTAATTCATGGAATAAAATAGCTCTCTTGATGAATGGAACGACCCCTGTGGCATTCGACCCGCCTTTGCAAGTTAGTTTTGTTGTGCCTACAGGCACAACATATGGAAATTATGCGGGTGCGACCCTGTCGCTGCAATATGGTGGCTTTGGCGATTTATGGGGCATCCCCAATGAATGTATTGATGTGACTACTAACGAACCTTGCGACTTCGCTCCGGGTGGAACAGCGCAGAACAATCAACGCTGGACATCAAAATTCAGCATTCCATTTGACACAACAACGGGTGTGGTAACTACTACAACGGCAAGTTACCTGGTTAAGCCGTTGGATAAGGAAGTTCGGCTGAAAGAAGTGGTTAGCTGTGCCGGGGTCAGCCTATCAGTGCCTGCATCAGGCAGTGTGACTTTGCCGGCAGCAGGCGATTTCAGTAATCCAACCACAACCGTTGGAGCAGAGCCAACTTTTACTACAGTACCTGCTCCGCAAGTTATACATGGGGTAAAGCAATACTAGGATTGATTTACCCCAATATCCATTAGCCACATATACCCTCCCCCTTGCAGGGGGAGGGTTAGGGAGGGGGTAGAAACATTATTCCCCCACTGCTCTACCCTCATCCTAACTTTCCCTCTGGTGCGTGGTTGTTGCCGCTTCAGCGGCTTTACCCCCACAGGGGGCAAGAACCTCTCCGAGGCAACCACGGCCTACCCCCTGCGGGTGCAGGGGGTAGGAACGGGTTTAGCGCTAATGGACAACCTGGGTTTAAGGTAGTTAATGTATTAGTAACGAAGGGTAAAGGGGGCGCGTTTAGCGCCCCCTTTCCTTTAATAATAAGGTAAGAGCAATTGGCTGCACAGTCGGATTACAACAGGCTGGCTCTAGGCATGGTGATCTCCCTGCTGGGGCATGTGCTTGTGTTTTTTTTCTTTGGTTTATGGCTGCACTTTCATATGACGCTGTCACAAGAAAAAAAAGTGCAAAACCTTGAAGTCAGGTTAGCGCCATCTTTACCCCCAAAAACAAAAGTTATACCCAGCAAAAAATTACTAACTGCCCTGGCACCAAAAATTGCTCAAGCGAGTACTAAAACTGCCCCGGTTGTTGAGCAAGCCTCGGCCACTAAAGATGAGGTGGTTGGTGTGGCTTTACCAGGGGCAGTCGTTACCCCTTGGGCAGCACAAAATCGCGCAAACAACTCATTATTTCACGCGCGCATATCCCAACAAAATGCTGCGCGAGCTTATCAGCAGCAAACGATGGATGCACAAGCCAGACAGCAGTCCCAACAACAAGCACAAATCATTATTTCGCAGTTACAACAGTTGCTGACCAAACGGCTGGAAGTGCAACCAGCAGTGACAGGAAAATGCATGCTTGCCGAGGCCGATGGAGAGCTGAACAATCATCTGGTTTGTGATTCATCAGCCCTGTATGAGATATTGCACCAAGATGAAAAAACTTTGGTGGAGATGCTGATTGCTTTACGCAGAATGGGCAGAATGCTCAATGGATTCTCAGCAGAAATACGTGCAGGCAAACTTGAAATAATATTGATTTGAAAGAGGCTGGCCTAGCAGCTATTTGTTTGGAAGACTGAGACCGAGACCGGTAGCCAAGCCATGGCAATGATGAGCAACGAGTAAGCCCCCCTCCACGTTACTTACGCGCAGTTAAAACTTGAATATGCCTGCTATGTACAAGGAATCTGCTTCACCTGCTACATCCACACCTACCCGCGCGCTGAAATTTTTATTAAAGGAGTATTGCGCTCCGCCTCCGGCTGTCAAATTGGTATCGGTTACTTTGCGACCCCAATAAGGTGTTTTGGTGGAGGTGCGTTCCACACCCAGTTTGGCAAAGAATGCAAAAGGCGGCACCTTGTCGAAGCTCATGGGAAACATGGCTACACCTGCTACGCCTATGCTGGAAATATCAGTTGACCCGAAAGGAGTGGCAATACTGTCAAAATCATAATAATTCACTTCCACTGAAAACATCTTGTCAATTTGATAACCGCCAAGGACACCAACATACCCATCACTTGCTTGTGCTCCGACATAAAAAGGCGAGTCTTCAGCAAGAGCCGGTGCCACACACACGGCAGATAATAAAACAGCAACAATTAATTTTTTCATACGATGTTCCTCCACAAAAATACGCATTGAACTGAAATTAGTCCTCAGCGCGGTGCATGCTACCCCTTAAGATGGGTTTAGACAACGAAGTAAAGGGCATCTCTAAAAATCCAAATTTCGTCGCAATACTGCGTTGCTTACAAAAAATTACTCCTTACATATCATCCATATGCGGCGTCGCAATTTTTTACTCGCGCCTTGTCTTGCTTAGAACTTTGAATTTTTAGAGGTGCCCTAAAGAAACCCCGCGATTACTGGCTCAGCAGTTGCCGCATCATTCCTTCCGCCTGGCGCGCATAGCCGCCACCAAACAGGTTGGCGTGATTAAGGACGTGATATAGATTATATAAAATTTTGCGTCTACCATAATCGGCATGCAGTGGCCATGCTGCACGGTAGGCAGTGTAAAAAGCAAGATCAAAACCGCCGAATAATTCAGTCATGGCGAGATCCGCTTCGCGGTCGCCGTAATAAGGAGCGGGATCAAACAGCACAGGTGTGCCTTCTTCAGTATAAGCGTGATTGCCGCCCCACAAATCACCATGCAATAACGAGGGTGCAGGCTGATAGTTGCTGAAAAAATCCGGCACTCGATCCAGTAGCCGCTGCCCCAGCGTTTGCAATTCACCGTCATAACCTTTTTGTTTTGCCAGCGCGAGCTGGAAACCCAGCCGCTGTTCGCGCCAAAAGGTTATCCAGTCGGCAGTCCAGTCATTACGCTGTAGGGTTTCCCCCAGCGTATTATCTTGTTGCCAGCCAAACTGCGGAGCAGCGTTGCGATGCAACGCGGCCAGTTGCTGACCGAGCATGTGGGCATTACCGCTACCGCTTAAATCCAGATATTCCAGCACCAAAAAAGCATGTGCACCCGCAGTGGCGTGTACCACAGGCTGCGGCACCCGTATGGTATTGCTGGCAGCAATCGCTGTCAGCCCCGCGCTTTCTGCGGCGAACATAGGCAATTTGGCGGCGTCGTTGAGTTTGATAAAGTAGCGCGTGTTATCGCGCCCTTGCATGCACCATGTTTGATTGATGCAGCCGCCCGCCAGCGGCATGGCATCAACAAATTCAAAGCGGGTCTGGGTGGCATGGCTGATGTGAACAGCGATGTCGTTCCAGTTAATCA